>NZ_JBEZZF010000015.1:0-95758 GCF_040639055.1 Promicromonospora sp. NPDC023987
ACTGTCCTGCAGCGCCCCCCCGGCGAGAACTGGTTATTGCCGTCCCTCCCGCCCCCGCGCGCCGTCCCCCCCCCGCCCCCCCCCCCGCACCCCCCCCCCCCCCCCCGCGGGGCTCGACCAGCGGGGGATCGGCCTGGTCTCGACCAGCCCGGCCGGCGCAGGGTCAGCTCTCGCGGTCCTTGGCGTCGCCGATGTACTCGCGGACCTCGTCGGCCCGGCCGTCGAGGTTCATGTCGGACGAGCGGGCGCGGCGGGCGTCCCAGCGCAGCGAGATCGCGCCGAGGATCGCGGCGAGCACCGAAGCGCCGAGGATCGCGATCTTGGCCCCGTCGGTGTGCTCCGAGTCGCCGAAGGACAGCTCGCTGATCAGCAGCGACACGGTGAACCCGATGCCGGCCAGGAACCCGACGGGCAGCAGGTCACGCACGCCGATACCGTCGGGCAGGCGCAGCGGTGTGAGCCGGGTGAGCAGTGCCGTGGTCCCGAGCACGCCGAGGAGCTTGCCCAGGATGAGACCGGCGGCGATCGCCGCGACGACCGGCTGGCCGATCACGGCACCGGGCCCGTCGCCGTCCACCAGGGAGACGCCCGCGGCGAAGAACGCGAACACGGGCAGTGCGATACCGGACGACAGCGGCTTGATCCGGTGCTCGTACTGGGTGGTGCGCGACTTCGCCTCGCCGTGCAGGGCGAGCGCCGGCACGGTGAAGCCGAGCAGCACGCCCGCGATGGTCGCGTGCACGCCGGACGCGTGCATCAGGGCCCAGGCCACGGCGGCGAGCGGCAGCAGGACGAACCAGTGGGGCTTGCGGGACCGGACGTGCCACAGGAACAGCGCGACGCAGACGAGCGTGCCCAGCAGTGCCAGCCAGTGGATCTCGCTGGTGTAGAAGATCGCGATGACGATGATCGCGAGCAGGTCGTCCACCACGGCGAGCGTGAGCAGGAAGGTCCGGATCGCTATCGGTAGGCCTCGCCCGAAGATCGCGAGGACCCCGACCGCGAACGCGATGTCGGTTGCGCTGGGGATGGCCCAGCCGTGCAGGGCGCTGGGGTCGCCGAGCGCCAGGACGACGCCGACGTAGACCAGGGCGGGAACGGCCATGCCGCCGACCGCCGCGATCATCGGGACGCCGGCTTCCTTCGGGTTGCGCAGGCTTCCGGCGACGAACTCCTGCTTGAGCTCAACGCCCACCACGAAGAAGAAGATCGCGAGCAACCCGTCGGCGGCCCAGGTGCTGAGGGACAGGTCGAGGTGCACCGGCAGCGGTCCGAGCGCGGCCGGCCCGATCACGGTCTCGGACAGCGCCTGGTAGGCCTCCCGCCAGGGGGAGTTGGCCCACAGCAGGGCGAGGAACGCCGCCCCGATGAGGAGTGCACCGCCCGTGGTCTCTCGGGCGGCCCAGGTCCGGAGACGCTGGGTTCGGGTGGGTGCGGTGGCGTCAGGGTTCAACGCGTGTCCTCTCGGCTTTGCGGGTCGTCAGAGAAGGACCGGTCGACCCGGTCCACGCCGACCAGACTTCCCGGCACACCTGAGTTTTACCCTACCTGCCGTGCCACCCTGCCACGGCCTTGCCTGAGCCGCGTCTGGGAGTGCGGACGGTGAGACCTGGGTCACGATCCGCCCCGCCAGGTGCCTCGACAGGGCTATCTCGAGGCGAGCCCGGCACACGCCGTCCGCAGCTTGGTGATCGTGTTCCAGTTCCGGGCAGTGGTCGGCGCGCCGACCGCCTGGTCGACGGCCTTCGGCGTGAGCTTCGACCGGCCGATCCCGTCCACGTAGTGCACGTACAGGACCCCTGCGCCGGTCGCGAGCATCTCCCGGCCGGCGTTGGCCAGGTCGAGCCGGGCGATGCCGGCCTCGTCCAGGTCGCCGAACGGCACGTGCACCTGGAGGTGCGACGGATGGTCCCGTGCGGCGCCGGGGAAGGGGTTCGCCGCGGCTATCGCGTCGAGCTCTGCGGCGCTCAGTCCGACGGCGGAGACGTCCTGGCCGATGGACTCGCCGAGCCGGTCCTGCACGAGGCGCGCGACGTCGGCGGCCTCGGTGGCGCCGGAGGTGCCTGCCGCGACCACGAGGTTGCCGCTGTTCAGGAGCGTGCGGGCGGCTCCGAGCCCGGCGGCCTCGGCGGCGGCCAGCAGGTCGGCGGACGTCACGCGCAGGCTCGGTCCGACGTTGACGGCGCGGAGGAGGACAGCGAAGGAAGCCATGCGTCCCATCCTGCCGTTACGGCGCGCCTCCCGGCGAGTTTTGCTATTCCTTGGTGCCAAGGTCAACCCATTGCCAGCGTGTGAACAGTTCGTGACAACTTGCGACCCGCCGGGGCGAGGGTCTGGTCAGGGGATGGCAGTGCGCGTAGTTTCCACTGTGAGGGACGGCACCCAGTCGCCCCTTCGGGAGGCCAACCTATGGAGTGCTCGCTCCGTGGAGAAGGGCCGGTCCCGGCTCTGCGCCACGCCGCGGCGTACCGAGTCGGTCACCCGGCCCATCCACCAGTCCCGGTTCGTCCGGGTCGGTTCCGCCGACAGGCGGTGCCCGCCAGGTAGCGACGTGACTGTCACGGCGTTTCGGCGCCGGAGGGAGAACCGCAGTGAGCCATTCCGCACACACCACCCGTCCGACCGACCAGAGTGCCGACGCCACTCCCGGCGCAGCCGGTGACGAGCGCAGGACCTTCGTCATCGACACGTCTGTGCTGTTGAGTGATCCGAAGGCGATGTTGCGGTTCGCGGAGCACGACGTCGTACTCCCGATCGTCGTGATCACGGAGCTGGAGGCCAAGCGGCACCACCCCGAGCTCGGGTACTTCGCCCGGAGCGCCCTGCGGATGCTGGACGGGCTGCGGGTTCAGCACGGCCGCCTCGACTCACCGGTTCCCGTGGGGGACACGGACGGAACTCTGCGGGTGGAGCTCAACCACGTGGACCCGACGGTCCTGCCGGCCGGCTTCCGGCTCGGCGACAACGACACCCGGATCCTCGCGGTGGCCGCCAACCTCGCGGCCGAGGGCAACAGCGTCACGGTGGTCTCCAAGGACCTCCCGATGCGGGTGAAGGCGTCCGCCGTCGGCCTGCCTGCCGAGGAGTACCGGGCCGAGCTCGCGGTGGACTCGGGCTGGACCGGCATGCGCGAGATCGACCTCTCCGACGAGCAGATGGGCTCACTCTGGGAGAACGACGCGGTCGAGATCGCGAGCCTTGACCCGGCGACCGTCGAGGCGGCCTCTCCGCTGCTGGTGCACACGGGCATGGTGGTGCACTCGCCGGGCGGTTCCGCGCTCGGGCGGGTGACGGCGGACAAGCGCGTGCGGCTGGTCCGTGGTGACCAGGACGTGTTCGGGGTCCACGGCCGCTCGGCCGAGCAGCGCGTGGCGATCGACCTGCTGCTGGACCAGGAGATCGGGATCGTCTCGCTCGGTGGCAGGGCCGGCACCGGTAAGTCGGCGCTCGCCCTGTGCGCCGGCCTGGAGTCGGTGCTGGAGCGGCAGCAGCACCGCAAGGTGGTCGTGTTCCGGCCGCTGTACGCGGTGGGCGGGCAGGAGCTGGGCTACCTGCCCGGCTCCGAGTCCGAGAAGATGAACCCGTGGTCGCAGGCCGTCTACGACACGCTCGGTGCGCTGGTCTCGCCCGCCGTGGTGGACGAGGTCATCGAGCGCGACATGCTCGAGGTGCTGCCGCTCACCCACATCCGCGGGCGGTCGCTGCACGACTCGTTCGTCATCGTGGACGAGGCTCAGTCGCTCGAGCGGAACGTCCTGCTGACGGTGCTGTCGCGGATCGGCCAGAGCTCGCGCGTGGTGCTCACCCACGACGTCGCGCAGCGCGACAACCTGCGGGTCGGGCGGCACGACGGCGTCGCCGCGGTCATCGAGGCGCTCAAGGGCCACCCGCTCTTCGCGCACGTCACCCTGACCCGGTCGGAGCGCTCTCCGGTCGCGGCGCTGGTGACCGACATGCTGGAGCGTCTGGAGGTCTGACCGGCCCGCCGGCGTACCCGGACCCCGACATGTCAGAAGCTCAGGTCACCTTCGGTGGCCTGAGCTTCTGGCACGTGCGTGAACTCCTGGCACGGGAGAGGCGTGCCGCCGGACGGAACCCCCCAGCCCCGCAGTCCGGCGGCGCGCCACTCGTGCGTGCACAGCAGACAGTAGCAGAATTAGGTAAGCCTAACCAAAGAAGAGTTGTTGCCGACACTCCGCTTTCTCAGCGCGCGTCTCAATTGGGGTGTGTCTCCCTTGTCGGATATAGCATCGCCCCATGCTGATTGCTGAAGACTTCCTGCTGCTCGCCGTCGATGACGAGACGGGCAAGACCGCCAACGTCGACAACCTGGGTGTTCGCCTCGCGGGCGCGCTCCTGGCCGACCTCGCTGCCGCGAACAAGACCCTCATGCGAGGTGCGCCGGAGGCCGGCGCGACCAAGGAGGAGCGCGAGAAGGCCGGGGACACCACGATCCTCGTCACCGACAACGCCCCGACCGGCCACGTGGCCCTCGACGCCGCCCTGCAGGCCGTGCTCGACACCCCCGAGGCGCCGGCGCGGAAGATCGTCGAGGCCATCTCCGACAAGGCGGAGGACAACCTGCTGGCGGCCCTCGCCGAGCGCGGGATCCTCGAGAAGGAGGAGTCCAGGCTCTTCCGGATGCTCCCGATCACCCGCTGGCCCGCCGCTGACTCGAGCCACGAGGTCGCGCTGCGCGCCAACCTCACGAAGGTCCTCCTCGAGGGTGCCGAGCCCGACGAGCGCACCGCCACCCTGATCTCCCTGCTGCACGGGTCCGGCCTGGTGTCCGGTCTGGTCGGCAAGGAGCAGCGCAAGGCCGCCGAGGAGCGGGCCGAGGAGATCGCAGGCAGCGAGTGGGGCGTGGCCACCGTCGCGACCCAGGTGGCGATCGCCGCGACGGTCGCCACCGTCGCGACGGTCGGTGTCGCCGCCGCGGCGTTCATCCTCCTGTCGAGCGACGCCGACAAGGAGGCCGCCCCGGCCGCCGAGGCTCCCGTCTCCTGACCCGTCCACGGCCGTCGCTGGTCGAGCTCGTGTCGCTGGTCGAGCTTGTCGAGACCCGGGTCTCGACAAGCTTGGCCAGCGGTTTTGCTCGACCAGCGGTTTGGTCAGGCCCGCGGTTTGATCAGGCCTGCGGCGGACGGGTCATCGACAGCACGTCCAGCGCGGTGTCTAGCTGCTCCTCGGTGAGCTCACCCCGCTCGACGAAGCCCAGGTCGAGCACGGCCTGACGCACCGTGATGCCCTCCTTGACGGCGGTCTTGGCGACCTTCGCGGCGGCCTCGTAGCCGATCACCCGGTTCAGCGGAGTCACGATCGACGGCGACGACTCGGCGAGCGCGCGAGCACGCTCGACGTTCGCGGTGATGCCGGTGACGGTCTTGTCGGCCAGCACGCGCGAGGAGTTCGACAGCAGCCGGATCGACTCGAGCACGCCCTGCGCGATCACCGGGATCTGCACGTTGAGCTCGAAGCTCCCGGTCGCGCCGGCCCACGCCACCGTGGCGTCGTTGCCAATGACGCGCGCGCACACCATGAGCACAGCCTCAGGGATGACCGGGTTGACCTTGCCGGGCATGATCGAGGAGCCCGGCTGCAGGTCCGGCAGGGCGATCTCGCCGAGGCCCGTGTTGGGACCGGAGCCCATCCAGCGCAGGTCGTTGCAGATCTTCGTCACGGAGACCGCGATGGTCCGCAGCGCACCGGACAGCTCGACCAGGCCGTCCCGGGCGGACTGCGCCTCGAAGTGGTCACGAGCCTCGGTCAGCGGCAGGCCGGTGTCCTCGGCGAGCAGCGCGATGACGCGCTGCGGGAATCCGGCCGGCGTGTTGATGCCGGTGCCGACGGCCGTGCCGCCGAGCGGGACCTCGGCGGCGCGGGGGAGCGCGGCCTGGAGCCGCTCGACGCCGTAGCGGATCGCCGCGGCGTACCCGCCGAACTCCTGGCCGAGCGTGACCGGGGTGGCGTCCATGAGGTGCGTGCGGCCGGACTTCACCACCGTCGCATACTCGTCGGACTTCGCCTGGAGCGCCTCCGCCAGGTGGGTCAGCGCGGGGATCAGGTCGTTCACGACACCGGACGTCGCGGCGACGTGCACAGAGGTCGGGAACACGTCGTTCGACGACTGCGACGCGTTCACGTGGTCGTTCGGGTGCACGTCCCGGCCGAGCGCGGCGGTGGCGAGCGTCGCGAGGACCTCGTTGGTGTTCATGTTCGACGACGTGCCCGAGCCGGTCTGGAAGACGTCGATCGGGAAGTGGCTGTCGTGCTTGCCCGAGGCGACCTCGTCTGCGGCGGCGACGATGGCGGCGGCGATGTCCTGGTCGAGCACGCCGAGCTCAGCGTTCGCGGTGGCGGCGGCCTTCTTCACCCGCGCCAGGGCCTCGATGTGCGCACGCTCGAGCGGGGTGCCGGAGATGGGGAAGTTCTCGACGGCCCGCTGCGTCTGCGCGCGGTACAGGGCGTTCGCCGGGACACGGACCTCACCCATGGTGTCGTGCTCGATGCGGTATTCGGTCGTGTCGCCGGACTCGGGAGAGTGCGAAGGGACGACGGTGTCAGCAGTCATGGATCTATCGTGCCGCAGCCTCGCCCCGCCGACGCACCCGAGCGCGTGACTCCCGTCACGCGGGCGCCGGCACCTCGCCGATGTCCCCGATCACGTTGACCATGCGCGCGCTGCCGTCGTCGAGGTCGTACTCGAGGCCGACCACCGCGCACCGGCCCTCCTCGACCGCTCGGGCCAGGCCGGCCGAGTAGCTGTGCAGCATCCCGACGGTGTGCTTCACGTGCTCGCGGCGCAGCACGTCCTGGTCCGCCAGCGCCTCCATCGTCTTGGCCGGGTCGCCCGAGGTGATGCTGACGATCGAGGGGAGCACCCGGTCCACCACCGCGCGCACGAACCCGCCCGGCTGCTCGCCCGTCGCGAGGGTGTGCGCGGCAGCGGCCACGGCGCCGCACGAGTCGTGGCCCAGCACGACGACGAGGGGCGCGCCGAGCAGGTCGACCCCGTACTCGATCGAGCCGATCACCGTGGTGTCCACGACGTGCCCGGCGGTGCGGACCACGAACATGTCACCAAGACCCTGGTCGAAGATGATCTCGGCGGCGACCCGCGAGTCCGAGCAGCCGAAGATCACCGTGTGCGGGTGCTGCGTGGCCCGCAGCTCGCGGCGCCGGTCGGCGTTCTGGGACGGGTGCGCGGGCGTGCCGGCGACGAACCGGTCGTTACCGGCGCGGAGCTGCGCCCAGGCCTCCCGCGGTGTGAGCTGGGTAGGAACCCGGTCCGGGCTCATGCGATCTCCATTCGGCTGGGCGGGTTGGCTCCCGCACGGGACACGGTGATGGCTGCGACGGTGCAGCAGCGGTCGACGATCTGCTGGACGGTCGCCGGGTCGACGGCGTTCAGCGCGTCCCGCCGGTCGGCGCCCAGCAGCTCGTGCTCCCACAGCCCGTCGATCAGGGCGCCCATGAACGAGTCACCGGCCCCCACGGTGTCGACCACCTCGACCTGGGGGGCCACGGCCTCGACCACACCGGCGTCGGACACCGCTACGGCGCCCTTGCCGCCGAAGGTGACCACCACGAGCGCGGGCGTGCCGCGCTGCCAGTCGCGCGCGACCGCCACCGGGTCCGAACCCGGGTAGAGCCAGGCCAGGTCCTCGTCGCTCACCTTGACCACGTCGGACAGGTCCACCAGCGCTTCGACGCGCGGGCGTACCTCGTCGGCGGAGCCCATGATCGCGGGGCGTGCGTTCGGGTCGTACGTGGTGGTCGACGTCGTCCTCGCGGACTCGAGGACCTGCCGCACCTGCCCGGCACCCGGCTCGAGCAGCGCCGCGATCGAGCCGGTGTGCACGGCGAGCGCGTCGCTGCCGCCGACCTGGGCGCTCGCCTCGGCGCTGGTGGCCCCGCCCGGCATCGCCTGGGCCGGCACCTGCCAGGTCAGGTCGAAGTCGTAGGTGGCAGAGCCGCCGTCGTCCAGCGTGGCCACCGCGACGCTGGTGCGCTCCGCACCGTCGCTGCCCTGTACGAGCTCGACGCCCGACTCGGCGAGCCAGTCGCGCACCAGATCGCCCCGCGCGTCGGCGCCGAGCCAGGTCGCGAGCCGGACCTCCCGGTCCAGGCGGCCCAGCGTGAGCGCCACGTTGGCGATGCTGCCACCGGGATGCTCGGCGGCGGACCCGTCCGGGCGACGCACCTCGTCCACCAGAGCCTCGCCAACGGCGAGGACGTACGCGCTCACTCGGCGCCCTCCGGCGACTCGGCAGACCCGTTCTGCGCGGCGGCGAGGCGCTCGCGGGCGCCGTCGAGCCACTCCTGGCAGCGAGCAGCCAGGGCCTCGCCGCGCTCCCAGAGCGCGAGCGACGCCTCCAGCGGCTCCCCACCGGTCTCCAGACGGCTGACTACCTGCACGAGCTCGTCGCGCGCCCGCTCGTAGCTGAGAGTCGCAACGTCAGGGGCGTCCTTCGCCGGATCGGTGCCGGCATCAGTCACAGCATCTGTACTCACGGGAACAGTCAACAGCACGCCACCGACATCTGCGGACTCCGTCCACAGGTAGGTCGCCGCGCGTCCGAGAGCTGGTTCCCCGGCGTCGGTTCCGCGAAACAGTTTGGTCCTGGCCGGTCCGACGTCGGACCATGGTGACCCATGGGCCATCTCGAAGTAGCGCACGCCGAATACCACCTGCCGGATGGCCGGACCCTCCTGGGCGACGTCTCGTTCCGGGTGGGTGAGGGCAGCGCGACGGCGATCGTGGGGCCGAACGGCGCGGGCAAGACCACCTTGCTGCGCATCATCACCGGTGAGCTGACCCCGCACGGGGGCTCCGTGGCGGTGAGCGGCGGGCTCGGCGTGATGCGGCAGTTCGTCGGCTCGGTGCGTGACGAGACGACCGTGCGTGACCTGCTGGTGTCCGTGTCCGCACCCCGCCTGCGCGAGGTGGCGCGCGCCGTCGACGAGGCGGAGCACGCGATGCTGACCGTCGACGACGAGGCCGCCCAGATGGCCTACGCGCAGGCGCTGTCGGACTGGGCGGAGGTTCGCGGGTACGAGGCCGAGACCCTGTGGGACGTCTGCACGATGGCCGCGCTCGGCCTGCCCTACGACAGGGCACAGTTCCGCGAGGTGCGGACCATGTCGGGCGGCGAGCAGAAGCGGCTCGTGCTGGAGGCGCTGCTGCGCGGCACGGACGAGGTGCTGCTGCTCGACGAGCCGGACAACTACCTGGACGTTCCGGGCAAGCGCTGGCTGGAGGCGCAGCTCAAGGCCACCAAGAAGACCATCCTGTTCGTGTCGCACGACCGGGAGCTGCTGTCGCGCGCGGCGGACCGGATCGTGTCGCTGGAACCGAGCCCGGCCGGCGCCGACGCCTGGGTGCACGGCGGCGGGTTCGCCACGTTCCATGACGCGCGCCGTGAGCGGTTCGCGCGGTTCGAGGAGCTGCGCCGCCGCTGGGACGAGAAGCACGCGCAGCTCAAGAAGCTGGTCCTGACGCTGCGGAACCAGGCGGCGAGCAGCCCCGACATGGCGTCGAGGTACCGGGCGGCGCAGACGCGGCTGCGGAAGTACGAGGAGGCCGGGCCCCCGCCGGAGCCCCCGCGCGAGCAGGACATCTCGATGAAGCTGCGCGGCGGGCGCACCGGCCTGCGCGCCGTGACCTGCGTGGGGCTCGAGCTCACCGGGCTCATGAAGCCGTTCGACCTGGAGGTCTTCTACGGCGAGCGGGTCGCGGTGCTGGGGTCGAACGGGTCGGGCAAGTCCCACTTCCTGCGGCTGCTCGCCGGCGGGGACGTCGCCCACACGGGCTCGTGGAAGCTCGGGGCGAGAGTGGCCGCCGGGCACTTCGCGCAGACGCACGCGCACCCGGAGCTGTTCGGCCGCACGCTGCTCGACATCCTGTGGGAGGACCACGCGCAGAACAAGGGCATGGCGATGTCGCGGCTGCGGCGCTACGAGCTCACCGAGGCGGCGGACCGGCCCTTCGACCGGTTGTCCGGCGGTCAGCAGGCCCGGTTCCAGATCCTCCTGCTCGAGCTCGCCGGCTCGACGGCGCTGCTGCTCGACGAGCCCACCGACAACCTCGACCTCGAGTCGGCCGAGGCGCTGCAGGAGGGCCTGGAGTCGTTCGACGGGACGGTGCTGGCCGTGACGCACGACCGCTGGTTCGCGCGTTCGTTCGACCGCTACCTCGTCTTCGGGTCCGACGGCGTGGTGCGCGAGACCGCAGAGCCCGTGTGGGACGAGCGCAGGGTCGAGCGCGAGCGGTAGGCGCGTCCGGGCCGGCTCAGGCGTCGTGCCCGGCAGGCGCGACGCCGTGCTCCGCGAGCAGCTCCAGCAGCACGTCGTGCCCCTCGGGGATGCGCCAGTGCACCGCCGGCATGCCCATCGACCGGGCGCCCTCGACGTTCGGGGAGTGGTCGTCGATGAACAGGATCGCGGCGGGATCGGCCCCGATACGGGTCGCGGCCTTCTGGAAGAACGCGGGATCCGGCTTGGCCACGCCCAGGTCGCAGGAGTAGAGCTTCACGTCGAACAGCTCGTCGTAGGGCAGCGTGGCCCGCATGTGGTCGGCCCGACGCCGGACCTGGTTGGTCCCGAGGTGGACGCCGTAGTCGGCGTCGCGCAACCGCTGGACCAGGTCGAGCGAGACCGCTGAGGGCTCGATGTTCTGCCACACCGCCGCGTACAGGTCGGCGGCCGGCACGTCGACGTCGAACTCCCGCAGGACCCCGGCGAGGACCGGCAGGAAGTCGTCGGTGCCCGAGAGGAGCGGGTGCTCCCGCGCGGACGCGACGGCAAGGATCTCGCGGGTGCGGTCGCCGAGGAGCTGCTCGGCCTCGTGGTAGAAGCCGCCAGGGAACTCCTGGAGCACACCGTCGGCGTCGAAGAGGACGTGTCGGATGGTCGTCACGAGCGAACCGTACCGGTCCGGACGATGAGCCGGCCCGTCACAGGTCGGCCGTGTGCCCGGTCGAACTCATGACGAGCCGTTCGGCTCGTCGGTAGAACGACACGACAACCAAGGAGCACACCATGAAGATCGTGGTCATCGGCGGCACCGGCCTCGTCGGCAGCCAAGTGGTGCACAACCTCGAGCAGCACGGGCACGAAGCCGTGGCCGCCGCACCGCGGACCGGCGTGAACACCCTGACCGGGGAGGGCCTGGCGGAGGCGCTCGAGGGCGCCCAGGTGGTGGTCGACCTCAGCAACTCACCCTCGTTCGCGGAGGAGGACGTCACGCACTTCTTCCGGACCTCGACGAAGAACCTGCTCGACGCCGAGGCGGCGGCCGGCGTGCAGCACCACGTGATCCTCTCGATAGTCGGCGCCGAGCTGGTCGACGCCGGGTACATGCGCGCCAAGATCGTGCAGGAAGACCTCGTCAAGGCGTCCGGCTCCGGCTGGTCGATCGTCCGGTCCACGCAGTTCCTCGAGTTCCTCGGCTCGATCGCCGACACCGCGGAGGCCGACGGCGTCGTGCACATCGCTCCGGTCCGCTTCCAGCCGATCGCCTCGGCCGACGTCGCCCGCTTCGTGACCCGGACCGCCGTCGGCACGCCGCTGAACGCGACCATCGAGATCGCCGGGCCGGAGACCTTCGGCTTCGACGAGATCGTGCGCACGTACCTGGAGTCGAAGGACGACCCGCGTGCGGTCCGCACGGACCCGAGCGCCACGTACTTCGGCGCGCCGCTCCAGGACGGCGAGCTCGTGCCGCACGGTGCGGCCCAGCTCGGCGAGGTCAGCTACCAGCAGTGGCGGAAGGCCCAGGCGTAGCGGAACCGTCCGGCCCCTCCGGCGCGGCCCGACCAGCTCGGGCCCGCCGGAACGGGTCGATCTTGTCCGGGTTCAGCTGCCACATGAGCTCGTGCAGGCCGTCCGAGGAGGCGGTGACGGCCAGGACGCCGATCAACTCTCCGTCCCGCTCCATCGCCATGCCCTCCTCGCCGTTGACCTCGATCGGCCGCGTGGTGATGCCCGCCCAGAAGATCTCGGCGAACGAGGACAGGACCCGCGCCACCTTGGACGGGCCGGTGACCGCGACCCGCGCGACGTGCTTCGCGGTCCCGTTGCTGTCGGCCCGGCTCGTGACGTTCTCGGCGAACAGCCGCTCGAGCCGCTCGATGTCGCCCACCCGGGCGGCGGCGAGAAACGCCTCGAGGAGCGCGCGGCGCTCGGTGGGGCTCACCGTGTTCCGCGGCTCCGCGGCAAGATGCTTGCGCGCCCGGCTCACCAGCTGCCGGGTGGCGGTCGGCGACACCCCGACGATCCGGGCGATCTCGGGATACCCGTAGTCGAACGCCTCGCGCAGCACGTACGCCGCCCGCTCGGTGGGCGTGAGCCGCTCCAGCAGGGCCAGCACGGCCACGTCCAGAGCCTCGGCACGCTCGGCGCCGAGCGTCGGGTCCTCGCTCGTGTCCACCGGCTCGGGCAGCCACGGCCCGATGTACGTCTCGCGCCGCGACCGTGCGCTCTGCAGCACGTTGATCGCCAGGCGCGTGGCCGCCGTCGTGAGGAACGCCTGCGGGTTGACGACCACCGACCGGTCCGTCGTCTGCCACCGCACCCACGTCTCCTGCACCACGTCCTCGGCCTCGGCGCTGGAGCCGAGCATCCGGTATGCGATACCGAACAGCCGGCGGCGCACTGTGGCGAACACGGCGGCCGCGTCGTCGAGCGAGGTGTCGACCGTGGCGCCCACATCACCTGTCATGAGAACTGAATCTACGTCGTCCGCACGAGTAGGGCGCCGTGGTCAGACCCGGATGGTGCGGACCAAACCGTCCCCCAGGCGCTGCAGGTCGTCCGGATCAGACGTGTAGATCACGGTGGTCCCGGGCTGACGAATCGCCGTCTCTACGACCGTTGCGTCGATCGCGTGCTTGTGCCCTCGCATCTTGGCGTTCTTCAGGAGCAGCGCAGCGCTGCGTGCGGTCTCGCCAGAAACTTCCTCGACTCGGACGCGAGACAGGGCCCAGTCGAAGCGCGGCTTGTCGAGCTTGCCGTGGCCAACCTCCACGATCGTGTTCGCGCTGAGCACTACAGAGGCTCCTGCGTCGCGCGCGACTCGGATCTTGGCCAAGAACTTGCGGTCGCCCTCGATCATGAGTGTGAGGGCCTGTGCGTCGAGGACGACGGACTGGACGTTCACGAGTGCTCCCCGCCGCGCCCCGTGCGCACTGCGGTCTCGAGCTCGGCGCGTGCTTCGGCGAGCTCCTCCTCGGTGAACGTCCCATGGTCCGCCTCGAACCGACGCAGGTCCTCGTCCAGCAGCATGCCGCGCACCTGGTGTCCGACCGCTGCTGCGACGAAGGCAGAGATGTTGTCGGTGAGTGCGCGCATTGCTTCGACTTGGTCACTTGGCAGCGTGACTGTGATCCGTGTGCTCTCGACCATGAGATCAGCATACTGCGGTATGCATACCGAAAAAAGGTGTGGGGTTGCGGCCAGCGCGCCAGCCGGCGCACTGGGCGGTCGCTCCAGGTGAATCGTCATGGCATCCAGTCGATCGGACCTCCGCGCGTGTCGCAGCGCCGGACGGGAATCCTTGCGGATACGCAACGTCGAGCGTGTCTGTACGCCGCGAATGTCCTTGGGCTCACCCCTGGGTCATGTGAGCATTCCGGCATGACCACACCCGACCCGATCTTCGTCGACCCTCGCCTGGCGCGCCTCTACGACGCCTTCGACGACGACCGCGGCGACCTCGACCTGTACCTCGGGCTCGCCGAACGCTTCGACGCACGCACCGTGCTCGACGTCGGCTGCGGGACCGGGGTGCTCGCCCTCCTGCTGGCCGGCCGCGGCCTGCACGTCACAGGCCTCGATCCCGCCGCCGCGTCGCTCGAGGTCGCCCGGGCCAAGCCCGGTGCCGGTGCCGTCACCTGGGTCGAGGGCGGCGCCGAGGCCGTCGCGGGGCTCGGCCTCGCCGTGGACCTGGCGACCATGACCGGCAACGTCGCCCAGGTCTTCGGCACCGACGCCGACTGGGCGCGGGCGCTCGCGGCGGTGCGGGGCGCGCTCCGTCCCGGCGGTCGCCTCGTGTTCGAGACCCGGGTGCCTGCACGGCAGGCGTGGCTCGGATGGACCCACGAGAACAAGTCGGCGAGCCGTGACATCCCCGGCGTCGGACCCGTCGAGATGTGGACCGACCTGTTGGAGGTCGCGCTCCCGCTGGTCACCTTCCGGCACTCCTACCGCTTCCCGCCCGGCATGCTGCCCGACGGCGACGTGGTCACCTCGGTCTCGACCCTGCGGTTCCGCGAGCGGGACGAGTTCGAGGCGTCGCTGGCCGCCGCCGGGTTCCAGGTCGACGAGGTGCTGGACGCGCCGGACCGGCCAGGCCTCGAATGGGTGTTCGTGGCCCGCCGGGTCTGAGCGGGGTCCCGCGGGTCCGGGTGGGTCGGGCGAGCCCGCGAATGTCAGGCGAGGTCGCGGAAGAACGCGCGGATGTCGTTCGCCAGCAGCTCGGGCTCCTCCATCGCGGGGAAGTGGCCGCCCTCGGTGAACTCGCTCCAGTGGCTGGCCGCGTTCCACGGGTCCATCGTGCGCCGCATGAGGGGGTGCGTGTCGAACACCGCCCACGCGGCCGGTACGTCTGCGGACCCGGCCCAGTCGAGGCCCGCGTGCTCGGCCTCGTAGTAGAACTGTGCGCTCGACGCGCCGCTGCGGGTGAACCAGTACAGGCTGACGTTGGTGAGGAGCTGGTCGCGGTCGACCGCCTCGCCGGGGGTCTGGTGCGCACCGTTGGTCCACGTCTGGAACTTCTCGGCGATCCACGCGAGCTGGCCGACGGGCGAGTCGGTCAGGGCGGCGCCGATCGTGTCGGGACGGTGGTTCTGCATCTCGAAGTAGCCCCGCTCGGCGGCGTCCTCGGCGCGGATCTTCTCGATCTCCGCGACCTCGTCCTCGGACAACCCTTCGGGGTACGGGAACTTGTCGCCCACCATACCGAGCATCCTGCCGTCGCTGCCCACGTGGGTGCCGATGACCCGTTCCGGGTAGAGCGCGGCGAGCCGGCCGGTGGTGCCCGCGCCGATGTCGGTGCCGTGGGCGGCGAACCGCTCGTAGCCGAGCCGGGTCATGATCTCGGCGTAGGCCTCGGTGGTGCGGGCCACCTCCCAGCCGGTATCCGACAGCGGCGTGGAGAACCCGAACCCCGGCAGCGACGGGATGACCACGTGGAACTTGTCCGTCAGCAGCGGGACGAGCCGCTGGTACTCGACGAACGAGCCCGGCCAGCCGTGGCTCAGGATCAGCGGGGTGGCGTCGGGGTTGGCCGAGCGGACGTGCACGACGTGGAACGTCTGGCCGTCGACGACGGTCGTGAGCTGCTCGTACTCGTTGAGGGCCGCTTCCTGCGCGCGCCAGTCGAACCCGTCGCGCCAGTACTCGGCGAGCTCTGCCAGGTAGGTCTGCGGGATGCCGCGGTTGAAGTCCGTACGGTCGTCGCGGCCGGGTACGGGGAGCGGGCTGCGGGTCCGCGCGAGCCGGTCGCGCAGCTCGTCGACGTCGGCCTGCGGGATCTCGATGCGGAACGGTGTGAGTGCGCTGTCCTCTGCCATGACGCCCACACTGCCAGGTGAAGGGGACAGGTTCTGGCCTCTACTGCGACGCTCGTCCTAGGAGTTTCTCGCGGTCACCTTGGCGTCCAGCGCACCCTCCGCGAGGCGCACGTGCACCCCCGCGCCGACCTCGACATCGTCGGGCCGCCGCACCACGTGGCCGTCCGCACGCTGCACGACGGCGTAGCCGCGCTCCAGCGTCGACGCCGGGGACAGCGCCCGCACCTGGGCGCCGAGCCGCCCGACCTCGCCGGTCGCCCGCAGGAGCAGCGCGTTCAGCGCATTGCGGCTGTGGCGGAGCGACTGGACGATGTCGCGCTCACGGGACTCCAGCATGGTCTGCGGCACGGCGAGGACCGGGCGCGAGCGGACGCCGTCGAGACCGTGCTGCTCGCGGTCGAGCATCGCCGTCACGGCCCCGCGCATCCGGCTGCGGGCCTGGGTGAGCCGCAGGCGCTCCTCGGAGACGTCGGGCACGATCCGCTTGGCGGCGTCGGTCGGTGTGGAGGCGCGGTAGTCGGCGACGAGGTCGAGCAGCGGCGCGTCGGTCTCGTGACCGATGGCGCTGACCAGGGGCGTGCTGGCCTGGGCCACCGCACGCACCATCGACTCGTTGCTGAAGGGGAGCAGGTCTTCGACCGAGCCGCCGCCGCGGGCGACGACGATGACGTCGACGCTGGGGTCGTGGTCGAGCTCGGCGATCGCGTTCGACACCTCGCGCACCGCGTTGACGCCCTGCACCGCCACCTCACGGATCTCGAACCGGACCTGGGGCCAGCGGGCGCGGGCGTTCACCACGACGTCGTGCTCCGCCTTGGACTCGCGGCCGCACACCAGCCCCACCACGGCGGGCAGGAACGGGAGCTTCCGCTTGCGTGAGATATCGAACAGACCCTCCGCGGCGAGGACCTTCTTCAGGGCCTCGATCCGGGCGAGCAGCTCACCGACGCCGACTGCCTTGATCTCGTTCGCCTGCATCTGCAGCGTGCCGCGTTTGGTCCAGAACACGGGCTTGGCGTGCACCACTACGCGGTCGCCCTCGCTCGGTGGCTGCGCCAGGGTGCTGAGGACGCGCGAGAAGATCGTCACGGGCAGGGAGGCGTCCGCCTCGGTGTCACGGAGTGTCAGCCACTGCATGCCGGAGCCGGGGCGCTGGTTGAACTGCACCACCTGGCCCTCGACCCAGACCGGCGGCATCTTGTCGATGTAGCCCTTGATCTTCTCCGAGAGCACACGAACCGGCCACGGGCTGGTGGGAGTGGTGTCGAGTGCCTTCCGGGGGAGCTCGGTGGTCAGCGGCCGCTGGGTTGGTTCCGTCACGTGTCCAACCCTGCCACCCACCACCGACACAAGCCCTCCGCACACCGCCCCTAGACTGCAGGTGTGACTGTCACGAGCCCTGAGCGTCCTGCTGAGACCCAGACCAAGCGCGTCCTGCTGGCTGCGCCCCGCGGATATTGCGCCGGCGTCGACCGTGCCGTCATCGCCGTCGAGAAGGCGCTGGAGACATACGGCACACCTGTCTATGTGCGCAAGGAGATCGTCCACAACAAGCACGTGGTGGAGACGCTGCGGGAGCGTGGTGCAATCTTCGTCAACGAGACCGACGAGGTGCCGGAGGGCGGCCGGCTCGTCTTCTCGGCGCACGGCGTGTCCCCGGCCGTGCGCGCCTCCGCCGTGGCCCGCAGCCTCGAAACCATCGACGCGACCTGCCCCCTGGTCACCAAGGTGCACAAGGAAGCGGTGCGGTTCGCGAAGGACGACTACGACATCCTGCTGATCGGGCACACCGGTCACGAGGAGGTCGAGGGCACGGCCGGCGAAGCGCCCGAGCACGTGCAGATCGTGAACTCGCCGGACGACGTCGACCAGGTAGTGGTGCGCGACCCCGACAAGGTCGTGTGGATCTCGCAGACCACGCTCTCGGTGGACGAGACCATGGAGACCGTGCGGCGGCTGCGCCAGAAGTTCCCGACCCTGCAGGACCCGCCCAGCGACGACATCTGCTACGCCACGCAGAACCGCCAGGTGGCGGTGAAGAAGCTGGCGCCGGAGTGCGACCTCGTCATCGTGGTGGGCTCGGCGAACTCGTCCAACTCGGTGCGGCTGGTCGAGGTGGCGCTCCAGGCCGGCGCCACCGCCTCCTACCGCGTGGACCGCAAGACCGAGATCAAGGACGAGTGGCTGGAGGGCGTCACCACGGTGGGCGTGACCTCGGGTGCCTCGGTGCCGGAGATCCTGGTGGAGGACGTCCTCGCGCACCTCGCCGGCCACGGCTTCGGCACCGTCGACGAGGTCCGGACCGCTACCGAGGACCTCATGTTCTCGCTGCCGCGCGAGCTGCGTGCCGGGCTCAAGGCCGCCGGTGAGGAGCCCAAGCGCCCGCGCCGTGAGGCCCGCACGGAGCTGCCGCAGGCCTGAGGCGCGCCCGCGCGGCGTCGCGAGGCGCTTGGTTGCGCCGGTGGCCGGTGGCCGCTGGACCGCGTGGCGGTGGCCGCTGGGCCGTGTGGTCGGTAAAACGTCAGGTGATCGGCAACCCGAGTTGCCGATCACCTGACGTTTTGCCGATCATCCGTGCCCCGTGCCCCGTGCCCCGTACCCCAGGGCCGGGGCCGGGGCTCAGCCTGCTGCCGCGTCGTTCTCTGCGTCGCCCTCGGTCTGCTCGACTGCTTCCAGCGCGCGCTTGTCCTGCACCGCGAGCTCGGTGACCTCCAGCTGCTGCACCAGCACGCCGTCGTTGTCCTGCGCGCGGTCGATCGCGACGACGCCGCCCTCCTCCGCTGCCAGCAGCTCGGGCTTGGTGATGGGACGCGGCACCTCTTCGATGCCCCGCATCTCCTCGATCGCGTCCCGCGCGTCGACCACGTCGAGCTCGACCATTCGCCGGGCCGACGTGAGCACGTTGCGCTCCAGCGAACCGATCATCTGGTTGTAGCTCTTCGTCGCGGACTCCAGCGCGCGGCCCGTCCGGGTGACGTGCCCCGTCATGGTGACGAGCCGCGCGTACAGCTCCTTGCCGACCGTGAGCACCTTCTGCGCGTTCTCCGCCAGTGCCTCCTGCCGCCAGGCGTACGCGACGGTGCGCAGCAGGGCGAGCATCGTGGTGGGCGTGGCGATGATGACGTTCTTCTGCGCCGCGTACTCCAGCAGCTCCGGGGCGCGCTCCAGGGCCGCCGACAAGAACGCCTCCGCCGGCACGAACATCACGACGAACTCCGGCGCGGGTTCGAACTGGTTCCAGTACTTCTTGCCGGCCAGGTCGTCCACGTGCTTGCGCATGTGCCGCACGTGCGCGTCGAGGCGCTGCTCGCGGTACGCGGCGTCGTCGGACTGCTGCGCCTCCAGGAAGCCGAGGAACGCGACCTTGGAGTCCACGACGACGCGCTTGCCGCCGGCGAGGTTGATGACCATGTCCGGGCGGAGCGTGCCGTCGTCGGTGGTGACCTGTGCCTGCTCGGTGAAGTCGACGCGGTTGATCATGCCCGCCGACTCGACGACCTTGCGCAGCTGCAGCTCGCCCCACGCGCCGCGCGTCTGCGACGAGCGCAGCGCCGTGACCAGGTCAGCAGTGCCGTTGCGCAGGTCGGCCGACACCTCCGCGACGTTGCGCATCTGCTCCACGAGCGCACCCTGGCCCTCGATCCGGGCCTTCTCCGCATGGAGCACCTCGCTTCGCACCAGCTCCACGGCCTTGGTCAGCGGGTCCACGAGCGACTTCACGGCCTCCTCGCGCTTCGCGAGCGCCTGCTCACCGTCCGACGCCGACCGCTTGAGCCGCTCCTCCGCGAGCTCGAGGAAACGCTTGCTGTTGGCGTCGAGCGCATCGCCCGCCAGAGCCTGGAACTGGCGGCGCACGACCTCCTGCTCGGTACGCGCGGCGGCGATCTGCTCGGTAGCGCGTTCCCGGGCCGCGACGATCTGCTCGTCCGCCCGTTCCTGTGCGGCGGCGATCTGCTGGGCGGCCGACTCGGCCTGGATGCGCAGGCGCACGGTCTCCAGGTCGGCCTCGCGGAGCGCGGGCGCAACGCGCTGTGCGTGACCGAGCCACCCCAGCAGCACGCCGACGACGAGAGCGCCGAGGGCCAGCAGAATCGTTGCGACGATGTCCATGTGCGACAGGCTGCCATGCGCCACTGACACTCCGGCACGACGACACCCCGCGCGTTCGAAATCGCCTGGTATGAGCCAGGACGGAGATCTCCGACCGCAGGAGGACGCACTATCACCCGCACTCATCCACGCGGCGGATCCGTCGTGTCGGACGGCACGACTACGTTGGGTGCCATGACGACCCCAGTCGACCCGAACCCCCCGGGCAGCCCAGGGACCCAGGGTGCCCAGGAGCTGCCCCCGCACGACCCGTCGGCCGCACTGAGCGTGCGCGGTCTCTGGAAGCGGTTCGGGCAGAAGATCGCCGTGTCCGGCGTCAGCCTGGACGTGCCTGCCGGCTCCTTCTACGGCCTGGTCGGCCCGAACGGGGCAGGCAAGACGACCATGCTCTCGATGGCGACGGGACTGCTGCGGCCCGACTTCGGCACGGCCTGGGTACAGGGCGTGGACCTGTGGGCACGGCCCGACGAGGCCAAGGCCACGCTGGGCGTGCTGCCCGACGGCGTGCGCCTGTTCGATCGTCTGACCGGGCGTCAGCTCCTCACCTACGCCGGCATGCTGCGCGGGATGGACAAGGACACGGTGGTGGACCGCACGAACGACCTCCTGCAGACGTTCGACCTGGTCGCGGACGCGGACACGTTCGTGGTGGACTACTCGGCGGGCATGACGAAGAAGATCGCGCTGGGCAGTGCCATGATCCACGCGCCCAGGACCCTGGTGCTGGACGAGCCGTTCGAGGCCGTGGACCCGGTGAGTGCAGCGAACATCCGCGACATCCTCAAGAGCTACGTGGCGGGCGGCGGGACAGTGATCGTCTCGAGCCATGTCATGGACCTGGTGCAGCGCATGTGCGACCACGTGGCGGTGATAGCGGCGGGTCAGGTGCTCGCGGCCGGCACGGTGGACGAGGTGCGCGGCGAGCAGAGCCTGGAAGACCGGTTCGTCGACCTCGTCGGCGGTCGCCAGCACTCGGAAGGGCTCTCATGGTTGCGCGGTTCCTGACCCTCAAGCTGACGCTGATGGGGAACACGTTCCGCCGGAGCGTCTGGCAGACCATCGGCATGATCGTTGCCACCCTGTACGCCCTCGGAACCGTGGGCCTGCTGGTGGTCGCGACGATCTTCGCGGGAGTCGCAGGGAACCCGGACTGGGTGGCGGTCGCGATCACCCTCGGCGGCGTCCTGACCGTCGTGGGCTGGTGGCTGATCCCGATCTTCGCGTTCGGTGTGGACGCGACCCTGGACCCGCACCGCTTCTCGACGTTCGCGATCCCCCGGCGCACGCTCCTCGCGGGGCTGGCGGTGGCCGGCCTGGTGTCGGTGCCCGGAATCGCCACGGTGCTCCTCGCCCTGGGGGTCTCCCTCGCCTGGGTGCTCGAGCCCGGCGTACTCCTCGTCTCCCTCGTCGGTGCGGTTCTCGGCATCGCCACCTGCGTCCTCGGTTCCCGGGCGATCACCACGCTGCTCGCTCCCGTGCTGGAGTCACGGCGGTACCGCGAGGTCGTGACGATCGCCGCCCTGATGCTCGCCATGATGATCGGACCGCTCGTCGGCTGGCTCACGAACGGTGTCGAGGTTTCGGTGCAGGGAGATCCGGCGGACGGCGGCGGAGCCGGTACGGGCGAGCAGCTGCTGCCGCTGTTCGAGCAGGTGGCGAGCTTCGTCGGCTGGACACCGTTCGGCGCGGCCTGGTCGCTCGGTGGTGCTGCGCACGCGGGTGACTGGGCGGGCCTGGCGGGGCGGCTCGCCGTCGCGCTCGCCACGATCGGGCTGGCCTGGCTGGTCTGGGACCGGGCGTTGGCGCGCTCCCTGGTGCGACCGCCCGTCGGGGACGGCAGCGGCGGCAAGGCGAAGGGGCTAGGGCCGTTCGGCCGCGTGCCGTTCTCCCCGACCTGGGCCGTCGCGGCGCGCACCGCCACCTACTGGCTGCGCGACCCGCGCTACTCCGGCTCGATAGCCATCATCCCGTTGCTGCCGGTCATCATGTACTTCGCGGGCCAGAGCACCGGCAGCTTCTTCATGCTCCTTGCGACCGGGCCGTTCGTCGGCTGGATCCTCGGCTTCAGCATCTCCAACGACATCGGCTACGACAACACGGCGTTCGCCCTGCACGTCTCGTCGGGCGTCGACGGCCGCGCCGACCGGTGGGGCCGGGCGATCCCCATGCTGGCGATGGGTCCCTTGGTCAGCGCAGCCACGGTGCTGGTGTCGGTCTGGATCGCCGACTCGTGGCACCTGACGCTGCCCCTGCTCGGTCTGGCGCTCGGCCTGCTGCTGGTCAGCACCGGTGTCTCCTGCGCGGCCTCCGCACGGCTCGTCTATCCGGTCGCCAAGCCGGGGGAGAGCCCGCTGAAGTCCCCGCAGGGTGCCGCTATGGCCACGTTCGTGTCGCAGGGGCTCGGGTTCGTCATCACCCTGGGACTGTCGCTGCCGGTCCTTGCCGTTGGCATCACCGCGATCGTGCTGGGCAGCGTGGTGTGGGGCGCTGTCACCGTCGTGGTCGGGGTCCTGTACGGCGTCGTGATCCTGGTGCTGGCCGTGCGGTTCGGCGCTCGCGTGTACGACAGGCGGCTGCCGGAGCTGCTCCAGCAGGTGCAGTCGTTCCCGTGACGTCCGAGGTGGTGTCGACCCTGTTCAGCGGCCGTGTCAGTGGTTCGACCTAGCCTGGGGACATGACTCGCTTCACGGCCGACGACGACCTGCAGCATGCCGAGTTCGTCGCGGCGGACCTGACCGGTGCCCGGTTCCACTTCGCCGACCTAGAAGGTGCGGTGTTCGAGCAGTCGTACCTGCCGGGTGCCGTGCTGCGGGGAGTCGACTTGACCGGCGCGGACATCGACGGAGTGATCGGCGGGCTCAAGGTCAACGGAGTCGAGGTGCTGCCGCTGATCGAGGCCGAGCTGAACCGCCAGTATCCGGGCCGAGCGCTGGCTCGGTCCCAGGTCCTGGCTGAACAGCGAGAGTCGTTCGAAGCGGCAGCCCGGACGTGGTCCGCCACGTTCGACCGGGTCGCGGCTATGCCCGCCGGAACCGTGGACGAGCAGGTCGACGGCGAATGGTCGCTCGCCCAGACGATGCGCCACCTGGTGTTCGCCGTCGACGGCTGGGTGCGCCACGGTGTCCAGGGCCTCGACGGCGCGTTCAGCCCGATCGGCCTCCCGTTCTCCGAGTACGACGACGAGGTGGGCGCCCTCGGCGTCGACATGGCGGCCACGCCGTCGTTCCACGAGGTGCAGGCGACCTATGACGACCGCGTCGCCCAGGTGCGTGCGCAGTACGACTCCCTCACGCAGGCGGAGTTCGAGGCGCCGGCCCGCCGGCTGCCGCCGTGGGAAGCGGAGTCGCGCACCCTCCCCGTGTGGCGCTGCCTGGGCGTGATCGTTAACGAGGCGTGGGAACATCACCGGTTCGCCGAGCGTGATCTCGACGAGCTGGAGCGCCGGCGCAGCGCCCGGTAGACCTGCGCCGGCAGACCGGAGAGGGACCGCCATCGGCGTCGGGCACGACCTGGCTGACGGCGATTGGCGCTCGGCACGTAGAATTTCGCGACGTGGCTCTTACTATCGGCATCGTCGGCCTGCCCAACGTCGGCAAGTCCACCCTCTTCAACGCTCTGACCCGCAACCAGGTGCTCGCTGCGAACTACCCGTTCGCGACGATCGAGCCCAACGTCGGAGTGGTCTCGCTGCCCGACGATCGGCTCAACAAGCTCGCTGAGATCTTCGGGAGCCAGAAGATCCTGCCGGCCACGGTGTCGTTCGTGGACATCGCTGGCATCGTCAAGGGCGCGTCCGAGGGTGAGGGCCTGGGCAACAAGTTCCTCGCCAACATCCGCGAGGCGGACGCGATCTGCCAGGTCACGCGTGTGTTCGATGACCCCGACGTCGTGCGGGTGGACGGTTCGTCCGACGCCCTCGGCGACATCGAGACGATCTCCACCGAGCTGATCCTCGCCGACCTCCAGACCCTCGAGAAGGCCCTGCCGAGGATGGAGAAGGAGGTCAAGATCAAGCGCGGCGACCCCGTCCTCTACGCGGCCGCCAAGCTGGCGCAGGAGATCCTGGACAAGGGCGTGACCCTGTACCAGGGCGCCGCGGACGCCGGTCTGGACCTGGCGGAGATCGCCAGCCTGCAGCTGATGACGGCCAAGCCGTTCATCTACGTCTTCAACACCGACGACGCCGGTCTCGCGGACACCGCCTCCCAGGAAGCGTTGCGCAAGGTGATCGCGCCGGCCCAGGCGATCTTCCTGGACGCGAAGTTCGAGTCCGAGCTCGTGGAGCTCGAGCCGGACGAGGCCGCCGAGATGCTCGCGGAGTCCGGCCAGCCGGAGTCCGGTCTGGACCAGCTCGCGAAGGTCGGCTTCGAGACGCTCGGGCTGCAGACCTACCTCACGGCCGGCCCCAAGGAAGCGCGTGCCTGGACGATCCACAAGGGCTGGACCGCACCGCAGGCCGCCGGCGTGATCCACACCGACTTCGAGCGCGGCTTCATCAAGGCGGAGGTCATCTCCTACGACGACATGGTCGAGGCGGGCTCGGTCGCTGCGGTGAAGGCGGCGGGCAAGGCCCGCATCGAGGGCAAGGACTACGTCATGCAGGACGGCGACGTGGTGGAGTTCCGCTTCAACGTCTGATGCAGGATGCATCCGCACAGTTCACGGCGTAAGCAAAGGCCCGGTGCAATCTCGGCTCATTGCCAGGCTTGGAGGAGGTCGTCTGCTGTCCAGATGACGTCGAGCGGTGCGCCGTCGACCATGCCTCCAGGGCAGACGCCGACAGTAGCGACGTCGGTCGGCGCGCCGGGGACGGATGCGGCGTCCGCGACGAGCTGAGCGGCTTCACGAGAGGTTATGGGTCTGTCAGTGCGCCATTTGATCGTTCCGACGAAGTAGATGGTGCTGGCGGGTCGGTCGTCGGCCCCAACGAGGTCGATCTCGGGGTTGTTGTTTCGGGGCCACCAGTTTCCGACGGCTTTCGCCCCGGGCCATGGGCTTGTGGGCATGAGTCGCCAGACAGCTTCTCGGACGGCCGGCTCGATGGCGCGTCCGCGCCAGGCCGAGTACCCATTGACGATTCGCGTGTAGGCGATGTCCCCTCGTCCGGCGTCGATTTCGCCGAGGTGGGGTTCGACGAACGCGAGCCAGAAGCGCAGTGCGGGGTCAGCTATCCGGTAGCGGCGGTCCTTGGTTGCGCGCTTCATCGAGAGAGGCTCGTCGAGGGCCACCACGCGCTTCTCGCGGAGCATGCTCAGTGTCCGGGTCAGGGATGTCGATGGGATCGCTTCGACATTGGCGGCCGCCTGTTGGACGGAAGTGAACGTGCGCTCACCACGGCCGCCGATCGCTGTCAGAACTCGCCGGGACAGGGAGGTCTCGCTGAACTCCGACTCCAGGATGCGCTGACCGTTCACCACGAGTGGCGTGGTGGAGTCCTCGAGTTCGGCACGGAGGAAATCGTCGAGGTTCATTCCCGGTTCCCAGGACTCAGCGACGAGAGGCTGGCCTCCCGTGACCAGGTGAGCGTCGAACGCGTCGACTCCAGAAGTTCCGGTCAGTTCGGCGACGTCGCGGGGGTTGAGCGCGCAGAGCACCAATTCGGTGGCTCGTCCGTGGAACGGCTGATCGTGGTGGGTGAGGCTCTCCATCATCGAAAGGTCGCTGCCGAGAAGTAGCAGAAGCACAGGCTTGCGCGATAGTTCCATGTCCCATGCGCGTTGCAGTTCGCCCGCGCCGCCCGGGAATCCTTCTAGCAGCCACGGAAGTTCGTCGATCACGACGATCGACGGAGCGTCGTCGGGCAGGGTGAGAGCGAGGATCTGGAAGGCTGCCGACAGAGTCGTAGGGTCGAGATCTTGGGCGCGAGCGGCGTTGGGGAGGGTGGAGGCAGCAATCACGTCACGGAGGTGGTGCAGGTCTTCGGCGGGCGGAGAGTTGCGTGAGGCCTGGAAGTGGACGAAAGGTAGGCCAGCACGGCGAACGAACTCGCCGGCAAGCCTGGACTTGCCGACACGGCGCCTGCCACGGATCATCATTGCGGTACCGCGGTCGAGGCGGCTTCCGCGTTGGATCCGGTTCAGGTGCTTGTGGAGTATCGCGAGTTCGCGCGTGCGGCCGACGAACGACAAGTGCCCTCCATAGATGTGAGTCAATGGCCTGAGAGCGAAAGTCCCAAGATTGGTAGTCCCAAACTTGGGACTAATCTCAGGGTAGCGGAGGTGCTGCTGTCCGGCATGGCGACGAGTTCGTGGCTCCCGCTCGTGCAGGATGGCCCGTCGATCCCGGCGATGGCGTCGTTGTGTAGAACGGCGCGCGAGGACTGAGCCTCACGGCCGCCACGATCGATGGAGGCGACATGGTGGACTGGCGGGGCGATCGGGTGCAGGCCGCGATCGATGGGCGGAACCCCACCGTGCTGGCCGAACTTGACGCTTCGTTCGCGGTGATCGGAGACGTTCAGTTCTTGCCGGGGTATGCGTTGGTGATCACCAAGTTCCCCGGGGTCGATCGGCTTTCTGACCTGCCTCGCCCGGAGCGTGTGCGGTATCTCGCCGACGTCGACCTGGTCGCCACGGCGGTCGGGAGTGTGTGCTCTGCACGTGACAGTGGATACCGCCGCGTCAACATCGAGATCCTTGGCAACACCGATGCGTTCCTTCATGCTCACGTCTGGCCGCGCTACGAGTGGGAGCCCGCGGAAATCGTCGGGAAGCCGGTCTGGCTGTACCCGGCTGAGCGCTGGCGCGATCCGGTGACGGCTCTTGGCTCGGGCCACGACGAGCTTCGGGTTGGCCTGACCTCAGAGGTTGATCGGCTGCGGAACTCGGTGGAGTTCCGGTTCAACGTGTAGCCGGATCGTCCGAGGCTCAGGGTAAGAAGTAGTACCCCCGAGGTGACTGCCATAGCGGAGGAGTGCCCCAGTCGGTCGAGCAGCGCTCAGTGACGCAGCCGATGGGCCGCGTGGTCCTTCTATTCCGAGCCGACCAGCCCACCGGCCCTGTGGCCAGGCCATTCACAAGACAGGCCGTAGGGTCAGCGCGCGAAGCTGGGCAATTCGCACTGACCCATCCTGATTGTCTACCGCTCCGAACCTTCTAGGTGCTACTCAGGCGGCGGCTTGCCGCCAGTACAAAGGAGGATCGGTTATGCGTACGTCAAGAATCGCTCTCTTCGCTGCCGCAGCGCCCCCGGCGAGCCTGCCATTGGTAGCTGCGCCGGCCGGCCGGCACGGCAAAGAGCAACGAGCTCACGCTCAGCGCATGACACAGGCAACTGAGGGCCCCGCGGCACCGTCGGGCGAGCGCTCTCCGGGCGGCGCGGGCTGGGCCGCCCTCGCGGGCGTGCTCGCCGGAGGTGCCGGGCTGGCCGTCGCGGAGCTCGTCGCCGCGGTCGTCGCACCCGGTGCCAGCACGCTGTTCGCAGGCGGCGCCGCCGTGGTCGACGCCGTTCCGCCATGGCTCAAGGATGTTGCCGTGGAGTGGTTCGGCACCAACGACAAGGCCGTGCTGCTCGCCACGATGGGTGTGGTGCTGGCCCTGGGGGCGGCACTCGCGGGCTGGCTGGAGCTGCGCCGCCCGCCGGCGGGCGCGGTGCTGATGGGAGTCGTCGGCGTCGTCGGGGTCGTGGTGGCGCTGCTGCGCCCGAGCGCGACGCCGCTGTGGGCGCTGCCCAGCGCCATCGGGCTGGGCGCCGCGGTGCTCCTGCTGCGTGCCGCCGTGGCGCGGCTACTGCCTGCGCCGGGGCGGAGCGAGGTCTCGGCGAGCGATACGCCGGGCGGCGCCGTGAACCGGCGTGGCTTCCTGGCCGTATCGGGCATCACCGTGGGTGTCGCGGTGCTCGCGCTG
The DNA here is from genome assembly GCF_040639055.1 of Promicromonospora sp. NPDC023987. NCBI lineage: Bacteria > Bacillati > Actinomycetota > Actinomycetes > Micrococcales > Promicromonosporaceae > Promicromonospora > Promicromonospora sp. NPDC023987. Next base: position 27,527 of record NZ_JBEZZF010000015.1, read on the forward strand.
GCAGGCTCGCGCGTGCTGTCGATGGGCTCGACCGCGGTCAGCGCCGTGCGGGAGAAGCTCCGCCTGCCCACCGCGCGCACGCCGGCGCCGCCGGTACCCGCCGGGGCAGACCTGAAGCTTGACGACCTGGCGCCGTACGTCACCCCGAACTCGGACTTCTACCGCATCGACACCGCGCTGATCGTGCCGCAGGTGAACCCGCAGGACTGGTCGCTGGAGGTCCGTGGTCTGGTGGACGAGCCCTTCACGCTCACCTGGGACGAGCTCATGGAGCTGCCGATGGAGGAGCACTACGTCACTCTCTCGTGCGTGAGCAACGCGGTGGGCGGCGACCTGGTCGGCAACGCTCTCTGGCTCGGCTACCCGATCCGCGCGCTGCTGGAGCGCGCGAAGCCCCGCGCGGGTGCCGACATGGTGCTCTCCACGAGCGACGACGGCTTCACCGCGGGCACGCCGCTGGATGTGCTCCAGGACCCGGACCGCGAGTGCCTGCTGGCGATCGGTATGAACGGCGAGCCGCTGCCCGAGGAGCACGGCTTCCCCGCGCGGCTGGTGGTGCCCGGCCTGTACGGGTACGTCTCGGCCACCAAGTGGGTCACCTCGCTGGAAGTGACTACCTTCGACGCCGACGAGGGCTACTGGACGCCGCGCGGCTGGTCCGCACTGGGGCCGATCAAGATCGCGTCGCGCATCGACGTGCCGCGCTTGTCCGCGCCCCCGTCCGCAGGCGCCGTCACCGTCGCGGGCGTCGCCTGGGCGCAGCACACCGGCATCAGCAAGGTCGAGGTCCGGGCCGACGGCGGGGACTGGGTCACCGCCGAGCTCGCCGAGACAGTGGGGCCGGACACCTGGCGCCAGTGGCACACGTCGATCGATCTGGAGGCCGGCTACCACAGCCTCGCGGTGCGCGCCACGGACTCGGACGGACAGGTCCAGACCGAGACCAAGGCGCCGCCGGCTCCCAACGGCGCCTCGGGCTGGCAGACCGTCTCGATCACCGTGGAGTGACCAGGGGCGGTCCGGTCGCAGCCCGCGATCGGAACGCGTGCCCCACCAGCATCGACCCGACCATCACAACGAGGCACGGTGGGGCGACCCATCGACTCGCATTTCGCTTCAACGTCAGGAACCTGCTCAAGCGGAGCGACGTTCTGCACGGAGCTCCATGGCAATCCCTGCGTCGGCGACGGACAGGGCGCACATCGCCATGGTGGGGCGTCGACGTTGGACGTCGCTGCCTGTCAAGCCAGCCATCGGCCGCCGGCGAGCGGCGCGAAGGTCAGGCAGCCGCCAAGAGCTACGGAAACGAACCCAACACCATCAGCTGCGGTGGTGAGGAGGGCGTTCCTGGAGGCTGGCATGGGAGGACCGTACTGCAGTCGCTGTGCGGGGGAGCCGGCTCAAGCTTCTCAAGAGTGGGGTCGAGGAACTCCACGCGACCCGCGACGTACGTCGAGTGCCGTGGATGACAGCCTGCGCTCGAACCACGCCTCAGAGGTTGCGCTGTGCCGGAACTTGGTGGAGTTCCGCTTCAACGTCTGAGCAGAAGGGCACATCACAGGTGATCTCGACCCTGCGGGCCGTTCCAGCGCTGAATCTGACCGTTACCCGGAGCGTCCGTCGCAGCATCTGTCTGCATGGTCGGCCCATCGCAACATCGACGGGTGTCGGTGATTGCATCTATGGTCGACATCGCACGAGTACCAACCCGAGCAGAGGGCTGTCCTGATGACTGATCGGCAAGACGGCGCGGTACGCGTTCGGAGGATGCGTGGCAGGCCCGTCGTCGGGCTGATGATGCTCGCCGTTGCTTTGATCACGGCCACGCAGATCGACGCGTTCGCCGGGTTTGCAGTCGTGCTGTGCCTGGTGTCGTTCGTAGTCGTCTGTGCGGCGTTCGCACTCGCGCTGCGTGAGTGGCGCACGACGCGGATGTAGCTGATTCGTCCAGGGCCTGTTGCAGGGCGCTGATGGTTCCACCAGTGGACCCAGTTCATAGTCGCGTCATAGACCTCGGTGCCGGACGCCCATAGCCTCGCTGACATGAGCCCCATTCACCCAGACCATGTGCTCCGGATGCTGGGGCTTCATGCCGCCGACAGCGCTGACGCCCCTACCGAAGGAATGTCGGGATCGACGCTCACCCGGGCAGTCGCCGACGACGGCGCACCGGCGATCGTGAAGATGAGCGTCCTCGACTCCGACGCGGCGCGCGATCAGGCCTACCGTGAGCTGGCGGTCTATACGGAGATCGCTCCCGAACATGCGATCCCGACACCATGTCTGATCGCTCACCACCGCACTACGACGTGGATAGCCATCGCCCTCGCACGGCACGATCCTGCGCCTCCCGCCCCGGAGTGGAGCGCAGCTGAGTGGAGCGCGTTCGCGAAGGTCCTGGGAGGCCTGCACCGGGACGTGCACCCGGTGCCGGCCATCTTTCCCCGAGAGCACTCGATGCCCGCCGAGCCGCAGGGAGGTCTTAAGTCTTTCGCGGAGCGGCTGTGGCACGGCCCCGGGGATCCTGAACGAATCCGCACCGTCCTCAACGACCTTGAACCGTTGGAGGAAGTAGCACGCTCCGGGCCGGTGTCGTTCGTCCATGGCGACTGCCATATCGGAAACGTCCTGACTGCGGACAGGCAGCTCATGCTCGTGGACTGGCAGTCCGCGCGGGTCGGACCGTCGGCAGCGGATCTCGCCTTCACGTTCACCCGCGCCGTCCCGACGGGAGCTGCCATACCCCGCGACTACGCGATTGCCGCCTATTGCGATGAGGCAGGTGTGGACGTCGCACGGACGGATCAGCGGATCACCGCCCACCAGATCCTGACCCTGGTCCGGCAGTACCCCGAATTTGCCGGCTACCTTGACCAGGCCGAAGCGGACCTCCTCCGCAACGAATTCGATGACCTTCTCAGCAGGTGGAGAAGTCGCGGATCGTTGACCGGATGAGCCTCAGTCAGCCGCCTTGCGCGTCAGGACGTGCGCCTGTGGGAAGCCGCGCACGGAGTCCTCGCGCGGCGAGATCGTCAGGCGGGCGACCTCGTCGATACCGGTCTGCCCCAGCAGGCTGACCACGTGGTCGGCCGAGTACCGCCAGGCGGGGGAGACCTTGTGGGCGAAGGCCTCGGCCGCTCCCTCGGCATCGGCCAGCGCCTGGAACGACACCAGTAGATAACCGCGGGGCGCAAGGACGCGGCTGAGCTCGCCGAGTACTGCGGGCAGCACGTCGGGCGGGGTGTGGATGGTTGAGTAGTTCGCCAGCACCCCGGCGAGGCTGCCGGTCGCGACGTCGAGCGCGCCCATGTCACCGACGTCGAACCGGAGGCCCGGGTTGGCTGCGCGGGCTGCTGCTAGCAGCTGGGGTGAGAGGTCGATGCCGAAGGCGTCGACGCCGCGGTCTCGCAGGTAGGCGGTCACGTGTCCGGGCCCGCAGCCGACGTCGGCCACGGGCCCGCCGCCGGCCCGCAGGACCAGGTCGGCGAAGGTCTGGACCAGCACATGGTTCAGAGGGCTGCCGGTGAACGCGTCTCCGATGAACGCGGCGTAGGCCTGTGCCATCGCGTCGTAGTCGGCGCGGACTTTCGGGAGGTGCTCGAAGGACGTCACGAGGCCTGCTGCTGCGCGATGAAGCTCGCGTCGTACAACCACGCGAGCACGAACATCGCCACGAAGGCCACCGCGGCGCACACGAGGGAGAGCTCGCTCCGGCCCGCGACCACGAGGGCGAAGGATGCGGCGATGAGCGCGATGAAGACCGCCCCCACTGCGATCAGGATGGCCCACCCTCGGCGACCGGCCGGACGTGGCATGGTGACGCCGCTCGTCCGCTCGCGGAGGGAGTCGAGCATCATGAGCCCCAGCGCGCACAGAGCCACCACGACCGTGAACGGCACCGGAGAGCCGATCGCCGGGGCCCAGACCACGATTGCGGCGAGGAGGGAGACGGCCGGGTAGTACCACGGGCTGGTCCGTGCGACCTCGCGGACGAGCGCACGCCGATCGTCAGCGATCCCGGCGAGGGCGGCGTCGGCGCCGTTCGCCGGGGACAGTTCCGTGTTTTCGCTCTCCATGGTGGAACTCTTGCAGGCCTGCTCCGGCACCGTCGAGCGAGTTGTGCGGTTCATGTCCCGGAGCGACCGGCCCCTCGGTCGTAGTCCGACTGCCGCTCCAGGATCTCGTCGGCGTTGTCGACCGTCCAGTCGTACAGGTACCCGAACGGCTCCCGCAGGGATTCGCCGAGCGGCGTCAGGGAGTACTCGACCCCGACCGGCGCAGTGGGTAGCACGCGACGCACGATCATCCCGTTGCGCTCCAGCCGGCGCAGGGTCTGGGTCAGGACCCGCTGGGTCACACCCTCGAGGCGGCGCTTGAGCTCGTTGAAGCGGGTGGGCTCCTCGAGCACCGCCATCACCATCATCGACCACTTGTCAGCGATCTGGTCGAGGATCGGGCGGCTGGGGCAGTCGGAGCTGAAGACGATCCTCGTCCTGGCGTTCAACTCGGTCTCGTCAGTAGCCATATCGGTATCCTCCATGATCCCTGCGATCCCCGAAGTGCGTTATTGACGTCGGCGCGCGCCACCGCGAGATTAAGTATGCATCAGGAACCTAGATGTATACCGAATACCGATTGGGAGTTCGCCATGCACCATGACGCCTATGCCACGCTCCGCATCGCCCGCGAGGCCGGCATCGTTCGTGTCGCCGTGGACAACCCGCCCGTCAACGTCCTCGACGCCGCCTTGATGACAGACCTGCGTCACCTGCTGGCTGCGCTGCGTGACGACGACTCGGTGCGGGTGATCCTGTTCGAGAGCGCCGACCCCGAGTTCTTCATCGCTCACGTCGACATGTCGCTCGTCGACGCGCCGGATGCGTTCGACGGGCTCGCCGACGGCCTGTCGGACGGTGTGAACGTGTTCCAGGGGCTGGGGGAGCTGCTACGGCACCAGCCCCAGGTGACCATCGTCAAGCTCGCCGGGATCGCGCGGGGCGGCGGCGCCGAGTTCGTGTCAGCGGCCGATATGACGTTCGCTGCGATAGGACGGGCCGGGATCGGTCAGATCGAGGCGCTGATGGGAATCGTCCCGGGCGGAGGTGGAACGCAGTACGTGACCGGGAGGGTCGGGCGGCATCGTGCCCTGGAAGCGGTTCTCGGCGTCGAGCTCTTCGATGCCGAGACTGCCGAGCGGTACGGCTGGGTCAACCGGGCGCTGCCTGCCGACGAGCTCGATGCCTTCGTCGACCGCCTTGCGCGTCACATCGCGGCCCTGCCGCCCGGTGTCATCGCGGCAGCCAAGCGTGCGATCCCGCCGGAGGATCTCGGTAATGGCCTGCTGCGGGAGAACGATGCCTGGATGAGTCAGATCGGACGCCCCGAAGCCGAGCGGCTGATCCGTGCCGGGCTGGCTGCCGGTGCTCAGACCCGTGACGGCGAACGGGACCTGGAGGGCTTGCTCCGGTCCGCGAGCTCCCGGACGGGGGCTTAGGACTGCGGCACGCGCGCCGAGACGACCCTTCGCGGCGAGGCCCGTCCGCGCTACCGGTGCACCCCCGTGAGAGCGAGGAACTCCTGGCGGGACGCCGGATCTGAGCGCAACGTCCCGAGCAGGGTGGACGTGACAGTCCTCGACCCGGTTGCCTGCACACCTCGCAGGGTCATGCAGCTGTGCTCTGCCTCGATGACCACGCCGACACCCTTCGGGTCGAGCTGCTCGCCGAGCCAGTCCGCGATCTGCTTGGTGAGCCGTTCCTGCACCTGGGGACGACGGGCGAAGTGCTCGGCGACCCGGGCAAGCTTCGACAGGCCGAGGATGCGCCGGCCCGGCAGGTAGCCGATGTGGGCCACGCCCACGAAGGGCAGCAGGTGGTGCTCGCACACCGACTGGACCGGGATGTCACGCGCCAGGACCAGCTCGTCGTAGCCCTCGTCGTTGGCGAACGTGGTCAGCCGGAAGGGGCGGGCCGTGAGCAGCTCGGCGTAACCGCGGGCCATCCGGGCCGGTGTCTCCCGCATCGCTTCGTCGTCGAGCTCGATGCCGAGCGCCAGCATGAACTGCCGCGCGGCCCGCTCGGCGGCGTCCAGGTCGACTCCGGTGCTGTCGGTGACCACGTGCAAGGCGCCTGGCCTGCTCACGGGGGTTTCCGCGGGCAGGCCCGCCTCGGTGTTCAGGGAGAGCTCGCTCAACGGGCACCCCCGCCGGACGAGGTGCCGAACCACGCCGGGTCGTAGACGGCAGCCAGCCGCGCCAGGGTGAGTGCGGCGAGGAGCAGCCCGAAGTCGCGCAGCGCGACGTCGTAGAACCCGGACCAGGTCAGCAGGTTGAGGATGATGCCGGCCAGCCAGATCGCGACGACATAGGCCGCGTACCGGGGCTTGATCGCGACCGCGAGGCCAGCGACGATCTCGATCACGCCGACGACATACATCGCGGTCTGTGCGGAGAACGGCAGCAGCTCGACCGTCCACGGTGCGAGGTATTGCGGCCAGTCGGTGAGGCCGCCCACGAACTTGTCGACGCCCATCCAGATCGGCAGCACGGTGAACCCGATGCGCATCAGCAGGAACGCGCTGTAGGCGGGGTCGGTGCGGACTCGCTGCCAGACGTTGCCCGAGCTGCTCGTGTGCGCGGAGCGCAGGGCTGGAGCATTCATCGTCGGTCTCCTTGTATCGCTAGTGAAGTTTGTTTTTAGAGACTGCCGACGTAAGCCTCTTTTGTCAAGATGTGCTGGTGTTAGATTGTTGAGGTGGACGACGACGAGGAGCGCGACCAGGACCCGATCGGCAGGCTGAGCAGCCTGAACGACCCCGTGCGGCGTCGGCTGTACGAGTACGTGGAGACCCGGGACGAGCCCGTGGCCCGGGAGGACGCCGCGACCGTCGTGGGAATCAGCCGCACCCTGGCGGCCTACCACCTGGACAAGCTGGCGGATGCGGGCCTGCTGGTCACCAGCTACGCGCGCCCCGCCGGGCGCGGCGGTCCGGGCGCTGGCAGGCCGGCCAAGCGGTACGTCCGCGCGCAGCAAGAGCTCTCCGTCAGCGTGCCGCCACGCGACTACGGGCTGCTGGCCGGCGTGCTCGCCGAGGCGATGAGCGCCGACGACTCAGGTGCGGTGCGCCAGGCGATGACGGCGGCGGCTCACGCGGCCGGGCGAGCGGCGAGCGATCCGGATCTGTCGGTGGCGCTGCGAGCGTGCGGTTACGAGCCCGCGACGACCGCGGACGGCGACGTCGAGCTCCGCAACTGTCCGTTCCACCAGGTCGCTCGCCGGCACACCGAAGTGGTGTGCGGCCTCAACCTGCACCTGGTGCAAGGTCTGCTCGAAGGGAGCGGGCAGTCGCCGGCCCGAGCGGTCCTGGCGCCGCGCCCGGGGCACTGCTGCGTGCGGGTGCTCGGCGCCTGAACCGCTCGAGGCCGGTTCAGGCCCTCGCCGCTGATGCGATAGTGACCGGATGTGCGATCACGACACGCAGTTCTTCATCGACCTCGAGTCCGGGGTCTGGGACGCACTCGTCAGTGGCGATGCGGGTGCCGACCGCGCGCTGCTGTCCGCGGACTTCGTCGGGGTGTATCCGACCGGCTTCGCGACCAGGGCAGAGCATGCCGAGGAACTGTCCGAGGGGCCGACCGTCGCGTCGTACTCCATCACGGACGCGCGACTGATCGACGTCGCCGCGGACGTGGTGCTGCTCTGCTATCGCGCTGAGTACCAGCGGCCGGGCAGTCATGAGGAAGAGACGATGTTCATCAGCTCGCTCTGGTGCCGGCGCGACGGCCGCTGGCTGAACACGTTCAGCCAGGACTCGCCCGCCGCGCCCGCCGCGCCCGACCCAGCAGGTGCGCCCTAAGCAGTCCGGGTGTGCGGATAGACCTGCCCGCGATCCTGAAAGCTCAGGATGCTCGGGTTCTGGATCACGCCGTCGTGGATCTCGATCGCGCGGGAGACGGTCAGGTCCTTCGCCCATGCGGCAGGACCCTCCATGACCGGCCGTAGGAACGGCAGGAGCGCCTCGCTGATCTCCCAGGTCGCCGAGTTCCACAGGTACGACGGGCTGTGGTCGACGGCGTAGTAGTGGACCCCTTGGCCGACGGTGAACATCGGCTCGTCGAACGTGGTGGGCCGCGCCCACTCGAAACCCATCCCCTGGTCGCACGAGACGTCGATGATCAGGCTTCCCGAGGCGAACCGCTCCAGGTCCTCGGTCCGCAGGTAGGTCAACGGTTCGGCGACGTCCTGGAGCGTGCAGTTGACGACGATGTCGTGCGAGGCCAGGAAGTCAGGGAGCAGGACGTCGCCGGCCTCTGTGTGGACCTCGCTGAGGTGGGTCGCGCCGCCGTCGGTGTTGAGCTGGGTGATGTGTGCGGTGTGGATCGGCGAGCCGACCGCCGCGGCACCACGCTGCGTGAGGACCTGGATGTCGTGGATCCCGTGGGCCTTGAGCGCGGTCACGGCACCGCGCGCCGTCGCGCCGAAGCCGATGACGACCGCGCTGAGCCGGGGGCCGTAGTCACCGGTCGAGCCGACCAGGCCCAGCGCATGCAGTACGGAGCAGTAGCCGGCGAGCTCGTTGTTCTTGTGGAACACGTGCAGGTTGAAGTCACCCCGCCCGGTCCAGTGGTTCATCGCCTCGAAGGCGATCAGCGTGAGCCGCCTGTCGATGGCCGTCTGCGTCATGCCGGAATCCTGCACGCAATGCGGCCAGCCCCACAGGACGCGGCCCTCGGGTATCGCCGCCACGTCCGCCGCTTGCGGCTTGGGCAGCAGCAGCACGTCAGCTGACTCGAGCACCTCGGAGCGCTCCGCGACCCGGCCCACGCGCGACTCGAGGTACCCGGGTTCCAGCTGGAAGTCGGAGCCGTAGCCACGCTCGACGATCATCCGTGCGCGCACGTCCGCGTCGACCCGGTCCAGATGATGGGGGTGGATCGGCAGGCGCCGCTCGTTCTCCATCGAGGAGTCTGCGAGCAGCCCGAGAGTGAGCAGGTCGGTGCTCGGTGAGGAACTGCTCGACGGCACTGTCGGGACAGCAAGGGGCGGGTGAGTGACGTCGGCCATCGGGATTCCCGTTCATTGGGGAACCAAGGTCAGCTCCTGCTGCGACTATACGCCGATATCTGGCGAGTAATGACCGAGTGCTCAGAGCCCTGTTCAGTCCGCTTTGAGAACGCGATCTGGCATGGTTTGGCGTCCCGGAGCATGCCAGATCGCGTTCTCGAAGCGGACCAGCGTTGGGGTGCCCGCGAGGGGTCAGGCGGCGCTCTCCTGGTCCATGTTCTTGGCGCCGAGGATGAGCGGTCGGATTTCCCAGACGTCGATGCGCGCCTGGTCGCGCAGGAGCTCGAGCGTGGGTTCGGCCTTCCCTGCGAGCCGGTAGATCATCGTCAGAACGGTGAGGAACGCGCGTGCCCAGAACACGAACCGGGTTCCCCAGGGGGTCAGGTGCACGCCTGGGGCGCCATGGTTGCGTTTGAAGAGTCTCTGGCCCAGCTCGGTCTCAACGTGCTCGACGTGCCGGGAGACGGTGGCCTGGGACCGTTTGAGGGCAGCGGCGGCACCCTTGAACGACTCCTGTTTGGCGATGATGATCACGGTCACGACGGGTTCGATCTGCAGCACGACAGTTCCCCCTGCGTTGGTCGAGGCCGCGACGCCTCGGGCGGATGAAAACGTAACGGCTGAACCGGTCCCGTTGGCTCGTTTGTCCATGATTTCGGCGCGATTTCACCCGAGCGATTGCGAGATTCGGAATCGCTCTTGTGGGACAACCTGGACATGCGCTGTGCTCTGCGAGTCCGTCTGGTCCGATCCTGGAGCTCACCGTGCTCGTAGTTTCGTCCGCGCGTCATACCTGGCTGCGTTTGCCCGTAGCTGCTTCTGCGACGGTGGCGCTGGTCGCCACCATGCTGGTGTCCGCGCCGCCCGCGACCGCGGACGTCGATGACGGAGCCACCGCTGTCGAGAAGGTGGATCCCACGACGGGGGCGCCGGTCTCGGAGAACGAGGGCGTGTGGGACACGGTCGCCGGCTGGTTCACCGACGACGCCCCGGATCTGGAGCCCGCTCCTAGCCGTGGCGACCTGCCCGAGCTCCAGGCCGAGTCCTGGGACGTCGAGCCTGCGACCGCGGACGCCGCGCCCGCGGTCGACGCCCCGACGGCGGTGCACGCCACCGGTGCGGACCTGGTCTGGGAGCCGGGCGGGGACGGTGAGGTCTCCGAGTTCCAGGTTCACCGGTCGATGACCCCGGGCTTCGAGCCCGGTCCGTCCACGATGGTCGCCCCGGTCGATCCCGGCACGACGTCGTTCACCGACACGTCGATCTTGCCGGTCGCCTCGACCGGCGACCGGTCGCGGACCTTGCTCACAAGGACACTCGGACCGCCACAACTGATGCGCTCCTTACAATTGTGGGTCCGTGACTATGTCGTGGAATGAAGACTCGTACTTGAGTTCGACGTTTGGCTGGACGGTTGATCTGCCGGGTCTCGGTCGCGGAGTTGCCGAGCGACTAGCTCTCGAAGTTGACCGGCGATTTCCTGAAGTTACTGATGGGTGGATGCCCGACGTCAGCGGTCCTCATTTCTCCTGCCATACCTATCTACGCCGTGATGCGGTGGCCCGCGTAGCCGAAGGGTTGAGGTGCGCCGGAGATCGCCACAGTGAGAACCTTGTAGCCGACATTGAGTTGTGGATCGACAGAGTGGCCGCGTCGGCAAAGAATCTTGATCGGTCGGAGTTTCGGATCGGCTTGCGGTACTGGTCGGTGACAGTTCAAGGGGACGACAGTTTGGCCGGCGCGCAATGCCTGGCTTCGATCGCTGAGGCGGCGCCATATAATTTGCGTCCGAGAGTTGTTGATCCGACCGAATGGTTTATGATCTGGGGCGACGCTTCGACGATGTTGTCGATTCGACGTGGGCTCGAAGCGCTTCCTCCCAGCGAACTTGTGTTGGCCATGGTCACCGAACTTCGAGCTTGGGAGGAATGGGCCGGTAGGGGCGAGGCGGGCTGACGTTGAAACCACGAGGTGTATTGGGCTGGGACGTTGTGAACACGACGGCGGGTCGTTTACGGAATCCTCCCGGCATGGTGCTGGCACGCCCGCGACCGGTACCAAGTTCGCCGACGACCTCGGTGAGGACGAGATCTTCGGTGGTTTGGTAGAAAGGCTTGACTCGTCGAACATGACCGGGAAGTTTGACGAGTCCGGAAACCACCAGCACATCCTGAACTGGCGGGGAGCAGGCTCGGCTGGTGAGGGCGGGGTCGAGGTCTGGATGACTCCCGATGGGCGATTGGGGGGAATGTGGCCGATCAACTAGCCGAGATTGAGATTGGCTTCGTCATCAGAGACCATCCCCACTTTGGATACCGCAAAGAGGACCGGATCGACCTCGAGCATGCCCATAGTACGGACATCCTCCAGGGGGCTTTCATGGGGGACGCGATCCTGCGGCTTCCTGGGGAAGACTTCAGCACGTCTCCGAGTGATCTGGGATGGCGTGGGCTGGTCGAGTGGTGTTTGCGCCTCGATGCTGTAGTCCGGCGGGTTGCTGAAGGGGCGTCCGAGTTTGAACTGAGTGTTCCAGACATCAGTGAGACCATCCAGATTCGGCGGGATGGCGACGATCTGCTGTTCTCATTCGCCTACGTTGAGACTGTCGGCCGCATTGGGACGGTTACATTCATCGAGCACGTCGAGGCATTCATTCGCGAGAGCACGACGTGGATCGGTGACCGATACCCGGCAGCTAAGCGCAACCCTGCGGCTCGCGCGTACTGGGAGCGGCTTGATGCCTACTTAGTGAGCTGACTGTCTCATCGCTCGGGCGCTGAGTCACTCGTGCTCTGGGTGGCGCTGATCGCCGTCCGGGCCGTGCCGTTCACCGCTCAATCCGCGTCGGGGCTCACGGAGGGCTGAATCGGTACGATCGACGAGGGGCCGAGGGGAGATGAGCCTGCTGCCAGACCAGCTGCTGCTCACTGAGGACATGGTGGAGCTCGTGATGCGGCTCCTGCTTGCGGGCGAGATCGACCGGACAGTGGCGTGTCAGTTCGTCAGTCCGTGGGTCGAGGGCACGTTGCCGTCCACGCGGCAGGCTGAGTCTGGTGCGCAGACCTTGCACGGTCTGGACCTTGTGCGCGATGAGTTGGGCCGCGTCTGGCACCCTCGGTGCCAAGACCCCGATCTCAGGTTCGAGGTCGGCCAGGCCGAAATGGTGCGCAGGTGCGAAAAGTGGCTGTCCTCGAACGGCCGCCGCGGGAGCGCTCGATGACCGCGATCGTTGCCGGGACCCTTCGTTGTGCTCTGGTCAGGTACCGACGATACGACGTCGGACCGGGATAGATGCTCGCACATGGATTCGAGACGAGACGCTATGGCACGCTCGTGATCGAGCGACTGAACTGGGACAAGACGCGACACACACCCAGGGAGGTCGTCATGAAGATCATCGTCTTCGGAGGAACCGGCAGCATCGGAAGGCTCGTGGTCGAGCAGGCACTCGAGCGCGGTCACGAGGTGACGGTGTTCACTCGAAACACGGCATCGGTCGCCGAGGAGCAGGCACGACTCACCGCCGTCGAGGGCAGCGTCTTCGAGATCGGGGACGTCGCGCCCGCGATCGAGGGGCACGACGCGGTCGTCGTCACGCTCGGCAACGGGTCGAAGGGCGCCGTGCGATCGAGGGGCACCGCGACCATCGTCGCGGCGATGCGACAGGTCGGCGTGCGCCGGCTCATCGTGCAGTCGACGCTCGGCGTGGGGGACAGCTGGGAGAACCTCGACTTCTTGTGGAAGCGGGTGATGTTCGGGTTCCTGCTGCGCAAGGCCTATGTCGACCACGTCGAGCAGGAGCGGGTGACCCGCGACAGCGGCCTGGACTGGACGATCGCGCGACCCGCCGCCTTCGTCGACGGCCCGCGCACCGGGGAGTACCTGCTCGGCTTCGGGCCCCGTGACGCAAAGACATCGCTCAAGATCGCGCGCGCGGACGTCGCCGACTTCGTTGTCTCGCAGCTCACCGACAACGCCTGGCTCGGGCAGACCCCGGCGTTGGCCTACGAGGCGAGGTGACCGTCGTGGCGAAGCGGGCCGCCGCCGAAATGGGAGATCAGCATGGGGCACCGAGCGGCTCACCGGGCTGCGCGCGCCGGTCGACGCCCTATGGCGCGGGTGATCGCGCCCGGTGCTCCTTCGGGTTCACGCCCCGCTCGCGCTTGAACGCGGTGCTGAGCGCGAAGCCGCTGCTGTAGCCGACCTCGTGGGCGACCGCCTCGATCGTCACGCCTGGTTGCAGGAGACGGTCGGCCGCGAGCGCGAGGCGCCACCCGCTCAGGTAGGTCATGGGCGGCTCGCCCACGAGCTTCGAGAAACGCTTGGCGAGCGCCGCCCGCGACACGCGCACGCGGGCGGCGAGCTCGGCGATCGTCCACGGGTACGCGGGATCGTCGTGCAGCAGCCGCAGGGCGTGCCCGACGATCGGGTCGCTCTGCGCGCCGTAGAGCCCGGCGCGTTCCGGTGCCTCGTGGGTGACCCAGGCGCGCAGAACTGCGACCAGCAGCACGTCGAAGAGGCGATCGAGCACGGCTGACTGGGCGGGCGCATCCCGCACGATCTCGTCGGCCAGGATGCTGATGAACGGGGTGTCGACGTCGACGCCACGCACGTGGATGACGGGCGGGAGCGCGCCGACGAGGCGCTGCGTGACCTCACCGCGCACCTGGTAGCAGCCCATGAGCATGACGGTGGGGCCGTCGAGATCATTGCCCCACGCCCGCAGGCCGAGCGACCACTCGTCGTCGACGTCGCGGCCGTCCGGGCTCTCGACGCGCATGCCGGGCAGGATCACGACGTCGGGCCTGGCGCCCAGCTCGTGCGACACCACGACCGGGGCCGGCCCTCGCGCGACCGCGACATCACCCGCGGTGAGCTCGAGCGGGGCGCCTTCGTCGCCCTCGACCCAGGCTGAGCCGCGCACGACCGCGATCAGTCCGAGCGGCGACTCGTCGGCCAGTCGAACCGACCAGGGCGGCGTCAGGCTCGCGCGCAGGAGGTAGGCGTCGCGGCCGCGTGGGGCGTCGAGCAGGCGTGCGAGCGCATCCATGCGGTCAGCGTAGAGGCGCTGCTGCCCGTCACCCCGGCCCGGGTGCGTCAGGGTCGGGGTTCCTGGGCCCCCGTCGCGCGGGCCCGGAGCAGGTCCACCACGTCGGTCAGCCCTACCTCGATGCGGCCGTAGACGCGGGGATTGAGCAGCGTGGTGCCGTCGAAGTCGCCGGCGGACGCGTAGAACGCCACGGGAACGGTGAGCGCCTGGAAGAACGCGAACAGAGGCCGCAGAGCGTGCTCCAGGACGAGGGCGTGACGGTCCGTCCCGCCCGTGGCGGCCAGCAGGACGGGCTTGTTGGTGAGCGCGTACTGGTCCACGAGGTCGAAGAAGTGCTTGAACATCCCCGGGTAGGAGCCGCGGAACACCGGCGCCGCCGCCACGAGGAGGTCGGCTCCCTCGACGCGCCGGATCGTGGCCTCGACGTCGGGCGTGACCTCCTCGCGCTCGGTCGCCTGGGTGAACCCGGGGCCGAGGCGGTAGACGTCGATCCGGGACGCCTCGATCGGCAGCATCGTGCGCAGCGTGTCGAGGACGACGTCGACGAGCCCTACCGTCTTGGACTGCACGCTCGGGCTCCCGTTGACGACGACGACGCGCAGCGCCCGGCCGCCGGAGGACGCCCCGGCGGGCCCGACGCCGACGTCGACCAGGCTGGAGGCGCTCATGCCGCGCTCTTCTCGCGAGCCGCCACCTCGCGTCGCACCACCGGTGCTACCTCGGTGCCGAGCCGTTCGATGGCCTTGAGGTGCTCGGTCTGCGGCATCCCGCCGAAGCCCATCTGGATGATCGCGCGGCCAAGGCCGTACACCTCGTTGTAGGCGAGCAGCTTGTCGATCACCTCCTGGGGGCTGCCGACGAGCAGCCCACCCTGTGGTGACGCCTGCGCGTCGAACGCGGTGCGGGGGATGAGAAAGCCGGCGCCGCGCTGGTGGTTGTTGTCCAGCATGCCCTTCGCGAAGTAGGGGTACATGCCGTCTCGCGCCTCCTGGCTGGTCCGGCCGACCAGCCCGCCGGCGACGATGCTGACGGGCAGCGCCGCGGCGTCGTGCCCGGCCTGTTCGGCGGCCTCCCGGTAGAGCTCGATGGTTTCCAGGTGGAAGTTGACCGGCCCCAGCAGCAGGGCCATCGCCATCGGCAGACCGAGGCGGCCGGTGCTGACGGCCGACGCCGGCGACCCGCCGACGCCGACCCAGATCGGGATGGTGTCGCCGTAGGCGCGGGGCGCGATGTCCGCGTCGACCAAGGGTGCGCGGAGGCGCCCCTGCCAGGTGAGCGGGTTCTGGTCGCGGATCTTGAGCAGCAGGTCGAGCTTCTCGCGGAACAGCTCGGCGTAGTTCCGCAGGTCGTACCCGAACAGGGGGAACGACTCGGTGTACGAGCCGCGTCCAGCGATGATCTCGGCCCGGCCCTCGGAGAGCAGGTCGATCGTGGCGAACTGCTCCCACACGCGCACCGGGTCCTCTGAGCTGAGCACGGTGACGGAGCTGGTCAGCTTGATGTTCTTGGTGTGCTCGGCCGCGGCTGCCAGCAGGATGGTGGGCGCCGACCCGACGAAGTCGGTGCGGTGGTGCTCGCCGACGCCGAAGAGGTCCAGCCCTACCTCGTCGGCGACCTTCGCCTGCTCGATCGTCTCCCGGACCCGCTGGGCCGGTGACGGCAGGGCACCCGTGGCCGGGTCCTCCGTGATCTCGCCGAACGTCATGATCCCGATCTCGAATGCCATCTCAGCTCCCTCTCGGCCGGCGGGGGCGGTCTGCCTCCGGTGACCGGACGTCTCGTGGTTCGTGACCGCAACAACTTATCTGCGCACGCAGGTATTCCGATCCAGATGCTTGTGCAGGCAGGCATCTGTTGGTCGGACCGGCGGGATGCGGCTACCGTGCCGCACATGGCGACCGAGAGGCTGAGCGAGCTAGAAGATCAGGCGTGGCGGGGGTTCCTGCTCACCCACGACCGGATCTGGCGCGAGGTCGAGGCAGGGCTGGCGCCGCTGCACGTGAGCATGACCGAGTACAGCGTGCTGGCCCTGCTGGCGGAGGCGGGGCCCGAGGGCATGCGGATGTCGGAGCTGGCGCAGCGCCGCGTGATGACCAGTGGCGGGTTCACCCGGCTCGCGGACCGGCTTGAGGCTCGTGGGCTGATCGAGCGGCGGCGGTCGTCCAGCGACGGTCGGGGCTTCGAGGCGGTCCTCACGCCCGAGGGTCGAAAGATCATGCGCAAGGCGTGGCGTCAGCAGTACGGAGACCTGCGCTCCCTCTTCTTCGACCGGCTCGACGACGACCAGCTGCGCAACCTCGCCGACGTCTGGGCCAGCCTCGACCCGGAGAACGACGAGGGACGCTGAGGTCAGCGCCCCAGCAGAGCCTCCACCTGCTCGACGACCAGGTCAGGACGAGTGATGAACGGGTGGTGCCCCGTCGGCAGCTCGACCGACCGCGTCGCCCGGCCCGCGTGGAAGCGCTGCAGCTCGACCGACGTGCTGCGGTCCTGCCCGCACACGAGGTACGTCGAGTCGATCCCCACCCAGCCGTCGGCGCTGGTCGGCGTCATGAACGCCGCGGCCGACTGCGCGGTCACGCGCTCCCACGCCTGCTGCCGCGTCGTCGCGTCGGCGTCCTGCAGGAATCGCTCGCCGAACGACGTCGCGTCGTAGCCGGACACGCTCAGCGTGCCGTCACCGTTGTCACCGATCGAGACCGGGTCGCTCTCGCCGCTCATGATCGCGCCCTGCGACTGGCCGACGTCGGGCAGGTACGACGAGACGTAGAGCAGGTGCTCGACCGCGGGATGCGCACCGGCCTCTGCGATGACGGTGCCGCCGTAGGAGTGCCCGACGACGATCGCCGAGCCCACGCCGTCGAGCTCCGCGCGCAGCGCCGCCGCGTCGGCGGCCAGCCCGCCGGTGACCTGGTCCGGGGTGGTCTCGCCGCAGGACGGCAGCGCGACGGAGCGGCTCGGGATGCCGGTGCGCTCGTGGAGCAGGTCCGCGGTGGGCCGCCACCACCACTGCCCGTCGCGGACCAGGGCACCGTGGACGAAGATCAGTTCCATGCCTCGGACCGTAGCCCTCCGCTGACGGCCGAGGGGTACGGATCCGCTCACAGCAGCAAGCCCCGCCGGGAAATTTGCCTCGCGCGTGAGCCGGCCTCCGGGGAGACTCGTCGGACCGACAGCGAGGAGGACCGACGATGATTCGCAAGCTGCAGGCGCTCGCGGTGGACTGCCCGGACCCGGTTCGGCTCGCGGAGTTCTACGCGGAGCTGCTGGGCGGGCAGGTCGAGCTGGACGCCGAAGACCCGGACTGGGTAGAGGTGCGCGGATTCGAGGGCACACCGCTGGCCTTCCAGCGAGTGGAGGGCTACCGCGCGCCGCAATGGCCCGGACAGGAGTCGCCGCAGCAGCTGCACCTCGACTTCGACGTCGACGACATCGAGGCGGACGAGAAGCGGGTGCTGGAGCTCGGCGCGACAGTGCTGGAGCGCACCGACCAGCTGCACCCGGGCGCCAACTGGCGGGTCTACGCGGACCCGGCGGGCCACCCGTTCTGCCTCTGCGCCCACTGAGCACGGCCGGTAGCGGCGTCGGACAGGAGCAGGTCCGACGCCGCCACCGGATCCCGTCACGAGCAGGCGGCCAGCTCCTCCTCGTCCGGGGTGAACCGGACCCAGTCGAACGCGGCGGTCAGCTCCGGCGTGGCCGACGGGCCCCGGTAGGCGAACGGCCCGACGTCGGTCGCGGCGAGCTGGTCGGCGGGCGTGGCGCGGCCCAGGTTGACGAACGTCGCGCCGTCGATGCTGTACGAGGCGGTCAGCCACGCGCCGTGGTGGGTGATCCGCAACCATACGGTGTCACCGGTCCCGGGTGGGGCCAGTGCCGAGTCCTCCGCCGTCCACGCGTTGTTCCGGTCCACGCCGTTGTTGCGCCACACGAAGTCGAACCGCTTGCCGGCGTCCACGTGCGAGATGTCGATCCGGACCGAGTTGGCGTCGTCGCGCCGGACGATCAGACCCGCCTGCTGGAAGTTGACCTGCGGGTCGAGCGTGACCTGCGTGGTCACCTCCCACGGTGCGTCAGGTACCGGCTGCAGGAGGAGCGGCGCCGACGTCGAGTTGCCCGGGTAGGTGGGGATGCGCCAGGCGCCGTCCGCCACCACCGAGCGGTCCAGGTCGCCGCGGACCGCCGTCGACCAGAGGGACCGGTCCAGCGCGGCGCCGTCGAGCTCGTCCGAACCGGCGCCCGTGCACTGCGCGTACATCGGGTCCTCGGGCCGGGTGTTCAGCGGGTCCCGCACCCCGTCCGGGTCTAGGACGGCGTGCGCGATGGTGGTGTGCGAACGCTCCCCGTGCTCGTAGATCAGGTGCAGCGTCCCGTCCGCCCTGACGATCTGCGGCGAGGTCGCGCGCCCCGCCTCCGGCGGGGCGGGCTGGGGGATGAAGAGCGGCTCCGGCTCGCCCACCTCGGTGAACGTCCGGTCGACCGGCCGGGCGAGGATCGTGCCGACGGTCGCGCCGTACACGATGTAGTGCTGCCCCTTCCACTTCCACAGGTCCGCGGCCGACACGTTCGTGCCCTCCACCGGACCGGGCGTCACGATCGGCTCCGGCTCGACCTGCCAGTCCTGTCCGTCCCGCGACCAGGCCAGGTTGATGTGCCGCACGTTGGTGTCGTAGTTGGTCATGAACAGCATTCCCCACCGCTGGGCCGACGAGCGGTCCGGGTTGCGGAAGACCCGCGCGTACGACGTCTCGGTGGCGTGCCGGCCGGGCTGCGCCGCGTCGACCATCTCCGTCGTGACCGCCTCGCCGCCGTAGGCGAACGTCACCCCGTCGGTCGAGGTCGCGTACCTGGTCACCGTGTTGTCGCCGTGGAAGTACAGGTACATCCGGTCCTCCGCGGCGTTCCACACGGCGTCGGGCGACGAGACGTGGGGGACGTCGTAGATGTCCTCCCACTGGTTGGCGACCACCGGGCTGGCCTCGTGCTGGGTCCACGGGCCGTCGAGCGAGTCGGCGTACATCAGGTTGATGCCGCCCGGGTCGTCGTGCGGCGCGTAGTAGACGTACCACTCACCGAGCGGGTCCTCCAGGTGCGCACCGGCGTGGAACACCGACGGGAAGATGAACTCCTGGTTGGGGTTGTGCGGGAGTGACTGGTCGAACGGGTCGACGATCTCGCCCGTCTGCGTGAAGACCGGCAGCTCGGCAGCCGGAGCTCCGTCAGCGGGGTGCGGTGCGGGCGCCGCGTGGGTCACGCCGGGCACCAGCCCGGTGATGACGGCAAGGGCCGCGCCGGCCAGGGCGCGGCGCGCCGTGAGGAAAGCCATGATGCGTACTCCTTTGTCGCGGTGTCATGACGGCGCCAGCCTTCGGGCGGGTCCCACCGGGGGTCAAGGGAGGTAATCAGATCCACCAACGACGCGGTTGATAATGCGTCCCACCGCGCCCCGGGCGACGGCGCAGACGGGTCGTTCCGGACCACCGGGTCCGGGCGGAGCACCTGCTAATAATGCGCATCATCCGATTGACCGGTTCGTCGGCGACCCGTGACACTCCTGACATCAGCCGCCGGGTCGGACCAGGGTTCAAGGAGGAGCCGTGCCACGTCGCCGCATTACCCAGACGGACGTCGCCGCGATGGCCGGCGTCAGCCAGGCCACCGTCTCGTTCGTGCTCAACGGCAGCACGCCCGCTGGCGTCCGCATCAGCGAGGAGACCCGCCAGCGCGTGCTCGACGCGATCCGGATCACCGGTTACACGGCGAACCCGGCGGCGCAACGGCTCGCGGGCGGAGGCCTCGCCCAGATCCTCGGCGTGTTCACCTACGAGGCGACGTTCCCGCGCGCCAGCCGCGACTTCTACGGCCCGTTCCTGGTCGGCATCGAGCACGCCGCCGAACGGCTCGGCGTCGACCTGCTGCTCTTCACCAGCGCCCCCGTGCAGGACGGGCGCCGCAGGCTCACCCGCGAGGGCTGGCAGCGGCTCGGCGTGGCCGACGGCTGCCTCCTGCTCGGGCAGCACGAGCACCGGGGCGAGCTGCAGCACCTGCTCGACACCAACTACCCGTTCGTCTTCATCGGCAAGCGGGGCAGCGACGGCGGCCGGCTGCCGTACGTGGGCGCCGACTACGTCGGTGGAACCGTGCGCCAGATCGACCGCCTCGTCGCCCTCGGACACCGCCGCATCGGCTACGTCGGGATGCGCGGCACCGACCAGCCCACGCTCGACCGCGTCGACGGGTACCGCAGCGCGATGAAGGCGCAGGGGCTCACCACCCGGTTCGTCGAGCTCGACGACGTCGCCGCCACGGCGGCCGAGATCGTCGACCAGCGCTTCACCGCGGTGGTCGTGGCCCCCGAGAACCACCCGGAGGAGCTCGCCGACGAGCTCGAGCGCCGCGGCAGGCGGGTGCCCGACGACGTCTCGGTGCTGCTGCTCGGACAGCCGCACCACCCACGCCGCGGCGGCCGACCCTGGTCGGGGTTCTCCGTGCCCCGCGAGGAGATGGGCGCCCGAGCGCTGTACCTGCTCTCCCGCCTCGTCGCCGACGACAGCCCCAAGCGGGACCGCGAGACCGGCCGCACCGCCGCGGCGGCCGACGTCGAGCTCCACCAGATCCTCGTGTGCCCGGACGTGGAGGGCGGCACCGCCGCACCACCCCGCGACTCCCGACCAGAGACCGACAACAGGACGGACCCCGCGTGACCCATCAAGACCTGCAGACCGACGTCCTCGTGGTGGGCGCTGGGCTCGGCGGCATCGCCGCGGCGCTCGCGGCCGCCGACCGGGGCGCCCGCGTCGTCCTCACCGAGGAGCACCCCTGGATCGGGGGGCAGCTGACCTCGCAGGCGGTGCCGCCCGACGAGCACCCCTGGGTGGAGCAGTTCGGCGTGACCGCCCGCTACCGCGCGCTGCGCGACGGGATCCGGGACGTCTACCGCCGTCGCTACCCGCTGACCGCCGCGGCGCGGGCGTGGCCGGAGCTCAACCCGGGCGCCGGGTGGGTCTCGAAGCTGTGCCACGAGCCAAGGGTCGCCGTCGGGGTGCTGGAGGAGATGCTTGCCCCGTACCGCTCGGCCGGCCGCATCCAGCTCCTGGAGCGGGTCCGCCCGACCGCTGCGACCACGGACGGCGACCGGGTGACGTCGGTGACGCTCACCTCCGTCGTCGGGCGGCCCGACACGACGGTGAGCGCCGCGTACACGATCGACGCCACCGAGACGGGCGAGCTGCTGCCGCTGACCGGCACGGAGTACGTCACGGGGTTCGAGTCGGCGCTCCTGACCGGCGAGCCCAGCGCCCCGGACGAGGCACAGCCGGACAACGTCCAGGCCCTGAGCGTGTGCTTCGCCGTCGAGCACGTCGACGGGGAGTACACGATCGACAGGCCGGACCGCTACGACTTCTGGCGCTCGTACGCGCCCGCCGCGTGGGGCGGCGAGCGGATGCTCTCGTGGACCGCGCCCAACCCGCGCACCCTCGCGCTCGACGAGCGGTCGTTCACGCCCAACCCGGGCGACGACCCGCTGGCCGTCGACGCCGACCAGTCGAAGAACGCCGGTGACGGCAACCTGTGGCTGTTCCGGCGCATCGCCGCGCGCGAGCTCCACGCGCCGGGGTTCTACGCCGGTGACCTGTGCCTGGTGAACTGGCCGAGCATCGACTACTTCCTCGACCACGTCCTCGACGTGCCGCGCGAGGTGGAGGAGGCCCGGATCGCCGACGCCAGGCAGCTCAGCCTGTCGATGCTCTACTGGATGCAGACCGAGGCACCGCGGGCCGACGGCGGCACGGGCTTCCCCGGACTGCGGCTCCGGCCCGACGTCATGGGCAGCGCGGACGGGCTGGCCCAGGCCGCCTACCACCGCGAGTCCCGGCGGATCCGGGCGGTGACGACGGTCACGGAGAACGACGTCTCCTACGCCGTGCGCGGCGACCGGGGCGCCACCCGGTACGAGGACTCCGTCGGCGTGGGCATGTACCGGATCGACCTGCACCCGTCCACGGGCGGGGACACGTACATCGACGTGCCGTCGACGCCGTTCGAGATCCCGCTCGGTGCCCTGCTGCCGCAGCGGACGACCAACCTGCTCGCGGGCAACAAGAACATCGGCACCACCCACATCACCAACGGGTGCTATCGCCTGCACCCGGTCGAGTGGAACGTCGGAGAGGCCGCCGGCCATCTCGCTGCGCACTGCCTCGCCACCGGCCGTACCCCCCACGCGGTCCAGGCCAAGCCCGACCTGCTCGCCGACTACCAGGCCGAGCTGGTCGCCGCGGGCGTCGAGCTGCGCTGGCCGGACGGCGTCTACCCGTACTGACATCCCCGGCGACACTCCGTCGCCGATCAGTCCAAAGGAGAACTGATGTCTGCACAGCACAACCCCCGGCGGGCCGCGGGAGTCGCGGCCGCCCTCGGGGCGGCACTCGCCCTCACCTCGTGCGGCGGAGGAACCGACGCTCCCGTCGGGGAGCCCGACGCGCCGTCCGAGCCCGTCGACCTGCGGATGACCGTCTGGACCGCAGACGAGACACAGCTCGGCCTGTTCCAGGACATCGCCGACGACTATGTGGCAGAGAACCCCGAGCTGGTCTCCAGCGTGACGTTCGAGACCATCCCGTTCGAGGACTACACGACTGCGCTGACCACCCAGCTCGCCGGCGGCAACGCCCCGGACCTGGCCTGGATCTTCGAGAGCAACGCCCCGGAGTTCGTCTCGAGCGGGGCGCTCGTCGACCTGCGTCCACTGCTGGAGAGCACCGAGGGCTACGAGCTGGACGACATCGTGCCCAGCTCGCTCGAGCTCTGGGAGGAGGGCGAGGGCCTGTACGCCTATCCGTTCTCCAACAGCCCGTTCGCGATGTTCGTCAACACCGAGCAGCTCTCCGCCGCCGGCCAGCCCGACCCGGCCGACCTGGTCGAGTCCGGCGACTGGACCTACGACGCGGCCCGGGACATCTCGGCGGCCACCGCCGAGGACACCGGGAAGCAGGGGCTGGTGGTGCGGGACTTCGACTACCAGGCATGGGAGAACCTGGCCACGGTGTGGTCCGGCTGGGGCGCGGCACCCTGGAGCGAGGACGGCACGCAGTGCACGCTGGCCGAGCCCGAGATGGTCGAGGCCATGACATGGATCCACGACGCCGCTTTCCAGGACGGGGCGATGCCCGGTCCTGGCACGACCGCCGACTTCTTCGCCGGTGACGCCGCGATGACTATCACCCAGATCAGCCGGGCGTCGTCGCTCGACGGGTCGTTCGACTGGGACGTCGTGCCGCTGCCTGCCGGCCCCGCCGGTCAGCAGAACGTCATCGGCCAGGCCGGGATCGGCGTCTTCGCCGCCGGCGAGCACCCCGACGTCGCCGCCGACTTCCTCGCGCACTTCACCAGCCCGGAGAACGCCGAGCAGCTCGCCGCCTACTTCCCGCCGCCCCGCGAGTCCCTCCTGAACGCGGAGACCCTCGCGGCGGCCAACCCGAGCCTGAGCGAGGAGCAGCTGCAGGCAGTGGTCGTCGAGGGCGTCGAGGACGCCGTGACGAAGCCGGCGCACAAGAACTTCGCCAAGCTGTCGCAGACCGTGCGCGCGGAGCTCGACGCGCTGTGGACGGCGGACGCCGACGTCGAGGCGGTCCTCACGGACACCTGCTCGGCGATCGGTCCGCTGCTGGAGGAGTGACCGTGGCAACCGTGTCAGCGGCAGTGCGCCGTGACTGGCTCGTCGGGTACGCCATGGTGGCGCCCGTGGTGCTGGGTGCCCTCGCCTTCGTCATCCTGCCGCTCGGCATGGTGGTCTGGTACTCCCTGCACGACTGGAACGTCCTCGCGGGCACCTTCACGTTCGCCGGGGCGGACAACTACCAGCGCCTGGCGGCGGACCCCGGGCTCACGGACGCGCTCCTGGCGAGCCTGTGGTTCTCGATCGGGCTCGTCGTCCTGAACATCGCGCTGGCGCTGCTGCTCGCCGTACTGCTCAACCAGCGGCTGCCCGGCACCACCACGTTCCGGACGTTCTTCTTCTCGCCCGTCGTCGTGTCACTGGTCGCGTGGACGATCGTGTGGAGCTTCCTGCTGCAGGCCGACGGCGGCATCAACGGGTTCCTCGCGGTGCTCGGCATCGACGGGCCGAACTGGCTGCGGCACCCGACCACGGCCATGGTGTCGGTGATCGTCGTCCAGGTCTTCAAGAACGTCGGGCTCAACATGATCCTGTTCCTCGCGGCGCTCCAGGGCGTGCCCGAGGAACTGCAGGAGGCGGCCCGGCTGGACGGGGCCGGCGCGTGGCGGCGCTTCCGGTCGATCACCCTGCCGATGATCAGCCCGACCGTCCTGCTCGTCTCGATCATCACGATCGTCGGCTCGCTCGAGGTCTTCGCACAGATCGACGTCCTCACGGGCGGCGGGCCCGGCAGCTCGACGACCGTGCTCGTCTACTACCTGTACCAGCAGGCGTTCCAGTTCAACGACTTCGGGTACGCCAGCGCGCTCGCGGTGCTCCTGTTCGTCATCGTCCTCGCACTGACGCTCCTGCAGTGGCAGTCGCGCAAGAGGTGGGTCTTCCATGAAGTCTGACGTGATACCCGTGACGACGTCGGGCCCGCCGGAGCCGAACGCTCCGGCGGGGCCACCCGGCGACCCGCGGCGGACCGCCGTGACGCCGCCCCAGTCCCGCCGGGCCGGCGCCCGAGCCCGCCGACGCTGGAAGCAGTGGCTCCTCGTCCTGCTCCTCGTCCTGCTGAGCG
This sequence comes from Promicromonospora sp. NPDC023987, assembly GCF_040639055.1. NCBI lineage: Bacteria > Bacillati > Actinomycetota > Actinomycetes > Micrococcales > Promicromonosporaceae > Promicromonospora > Promicromonospora sp. NPDC023987. Next base: position 52,381 of record NZ_JBEZZF010000015.1, read on the forward strand.
TGCCGTTCGTCTTCCCGACCTGGTGGATGGCGACGTCCAGCCTCAAGCCGATGAGCGAGATCCTGCGCCGGGTGCCGACGATCTGGCCGCAGGACCCGTCGCTCGACGCGTACGGCCAGGTGTTCGCGCTGCAGCCGTTCGCGCAGCAGTACTGGAACTCCCTGTACATCGCGGCCCTGGTCACGATCGGCACTATGCTCGTGGCCGCCATGGCGGGCTACGCGTTCGCGCGGATCCGGTTCCCGGGCGCCAACGCGCTGTTCGTCCTGGTGCTGGTGGGGCTGCTCGTGCCGTCGGAGGTGACGATCGTCCCGCTGTTCCGGATCGTCAACAGCCTCGGGCTCATCGACACGCACTGGCCGCTGATCGTCATCCCGATGCTCGGGTCGCCCGCCGTGCTGGCCGTGTTCATCATGCGGCAGTTCTTCCTGGCGCTCCCCGTGGAGCTCGAGGAGGCGGGCCGGATCGACGGGCTCGGGCGCTGGGGAACCTTCTGGCGCATCGCCCTCCCGCTCTCGCGGTCGGCGCTCGGTGCCGTCGCCATCTTCACGTTCCTCAAGTCCTGGAACCTCTACCTCGAGCCCATCGTCTACCTGTCCAGCAAGGAGAACTTCACGCTGCCGCAGGCGCTGACGCAGTACGTCGATGCCTACGGCGGCCCGATGTGGAACGTGCAGCTCGCCGCTACCACGCTGACGGTGCTGCCCGTCCTCGCCGTGTTCCTCGTGGCGCAGAAGCAGTTCGTCCAGGGACTCGCGCACAGCGGGCTCAAGGGCTGAGCACTTCGGTGGAAGGAGGCGCCGTCGCGGTGCGGACGGCGCCTCTGCCCGCGTTGGGGTCAAGACCTCCGGGGTGATGTCAGGACCTCACCGGGGTGAAAATGAGACGTGATGCTAACGTGAAGCGCTCTGTATTCGCCGCATCATATGTAAAGGAGTTCTGGCACCCCGGTGGGACAGCTCGGTGAGCCGGGCGGACGGGGTGCCGTTGTGATGAGTACTTCAGAATCCACAAAGTCCCTGCTGGGCCAGGTCCAGCGCGCCGCACACCGTGTCGAGCGTGCCGCACTGGGCCCCGCCGGGCAACGAGTCGGCACCGACAGGATCGTCTTCGGCGTCGCCGGCCTGATCGCCGTCGCGTTCATCGCGTGGGGCTTCGCGAGCCCCGAGACGCTCGGCTCGGTGTCCGACGCCGCCCTCGCCGGCGTGCTGCAGAACTTCGGCTGGCTCTTCGTGATCGCCGCCACGGTGTTCACCGTGTTCGTGCTCGTCGTCGCGATGGGCAAGTTCGGCAAGATCACGCTCGGTCAGGACGGCGAGAAGCCGCAGTACAAGACCTCCTCCTGGATCGCGATGATGTTCGCGACCGGCATGGGCATCGGCCTCATGTTCTACGGCGTGGGCGAGCCGCTGTACTTCTACATGGCTCCGCCGCCAGGGACGGTCGAGGGCTCTACCCCCGAGGCCGCCGCCACCGCCATGGGTACCACCCTGTTCCACTGGACGCTGTACCCCTGGGCCATGTACGCGATCGTGGGCCTCGGCATGGCCTACGGCACCTACCGCCTGGGCCGCGCCCAGCTCTTCAGCTCGATGTTCACGTCGCTGTTCGGGCGCAAGGCCGTCAACGGCGTCGGCGGGCGGGTCATCAACATCCTGGCGATCCTCGCGACGCTTTTCGGCTCCGCCTGCTCGCTGGGCCTCGGCGCGCTGCAGATCGGTGGCGGTCTCCAGCACTCCGGTTTCCTCGGTGACATCGGCACCGCAGGCCTCGTGGTCGTCATCGCGATCCTGACCGCCCTGTTCGTCATCTCGGCGGTCTCCGGCATCGAGCGCGGCATCCAGTGGCTGTCCAACGCCAACATGTGGCTCGCCCTGGTGCTCGCGATCATCGTGTTCATCGGCGGACCCACCCTGTTCATCCTGAACGTGCTGCCCGCCTCGCTGGGCGCCTTCGTCGGCGACCTGCCCGAGATGGCCTCGCGGACCGCGGCCTCCGGCGACCAGTCCCTGTCCGACTGGATGGGTACCTGGACGATCTTCTACTGGGCCTGGTGGGTGTCCTGGACCCCGTTCGTCGGTCCGTTCATCGCGCGCATCTCGCGCGGGCGCACCGTGCGACAGTTCGTCGTCGGCGTGCTGCTGGTGCCCTCCATCGTCTCGACGGTGTGGTTCGCCATCTTCGGCGGCGGCGCCATCGGCCTGCAGGAACGCGCCGAGCAGGCGGGGGACGCCGATACGGCGCTCGCCGCCATCGGCGAGGCCGGTGCGGACATCAACTTCGACCTCATCCTGTTCCAGACGCTCGGCGCGCTGTCGGTGCCGAGCTGGGTCGGGCTCGTCCTGATGGGCCTCGCGGTCGTGCTCGTGGCGATCTTCTTCGTCACCGGCGCCGACTCCGCCTCCATCATCATGGGCGGGCTGTCCGAGAACGGCGCCGAGCACCCCAGCAGGAAGGCCGTGGTGTTCTGGGGTGTGAGCACCGGAGCCGTCGCCGCCGCGATGCTGCTGGCCGGTGGTAGTGACCCGGCCAGCGCCTTGAACGGGCTCAAGAACATCACCATCGTCTCGGCGCTGCCGTTCGTCGTGGTGATGCTCGTGCTCTGCGTCGCGCTCTGGAAGGACCTCTCGCGCGACCCGCTCGTCCTCAAGGGCGAGCTGGCCGTCCAGGTGCTCCGCGAGACGGTGGACACCGGTGTCGAGAAGCACGACGGCGAGCCGTTCGAGCTCTCCACGTCGGCCTCGGCCACCGAGGAGGACACGGACGACACCCCCGCCACACCGGGGAACGGCGTGCCGGCCGTGACCGAGGGCGGCGCGCCGGCCAAGAGCTGACCGATATTCCGTTGCCGGGCCACGGCCCGGCAACGGACGGTGTGCCTATGACCGACACCTCCCGCCTGCTGCAGGCGTACGACGACCAGCTCCGCACCGACGCCGAGACCCCGAGCGCCATCTCCGTCGCCCGGCTCGGACCGCTGCGGCTGGTGACCTTTCTGGGCGGCCGTGGTTTCGTCACGTACCGGGACCTCGACGGCGCCGACGACGCGCGGGTGCGTGCCCTGGTCGACGAGGCCGTCGCGCACTTCCGGGCCGACGGCGGGATCACGAGCGTCGAGTGGAAGTCTCGCGGCCACGACCACGCCCCCGGCCTGCACGAGGCGCTGCTCGCACACGGGTTCGTCCCGGAGGACCCGGAGTCGATCATGATCGGCGAGGCCGCCGCGCTCGCCGTGGACGTCCCGCTGCCCGACGGCGTCACCCTGCGCCGCGTCACCGAGGAGCCGGACGTCCGCGCGATGTCCACGATGTCGGACGAGGTGTTCGGCGACCCGCCGTCCGACAGGACGGCGAACCAGATCCTGCGCCGCCTGGAGCTGGACGACGGCATGGAGCTCTGGGTCGCCGAGGCCGACGGCCAGATCGTCACGGCGGGCCGGCTCGAGCCGGTGGCAGGCACCGAGTTCGCGGGCGTGTGGGGCGGCTGCACCCGGCCGGAATGGCGTGGCCGCGGCATCTACCGGGCGCTGACGGCGGCCCGCGCGCGCTCGGCCCTGACGCTCGGCAAGACGATGGTCCACAGCGACTCGACCGAGTACTCGCGCCCGATCCTCGAGCGGTACGGCTTTGTCAAGGTGTCCACGACGACGCCCTACGCGTGGGAGCGCTGACGGCCCATGATGTTCGCGGGCTCGGTGATCCCCGCGTACCGGAACCCGGGCACCAGGTCCACGAACCCCAGGCGGCGGTAGAGCACCTTCGCGCGGTCCGCGGGGTCAGCGGTGGTGGACAGCAGCGTGTGCCGCTGCGGGGCCAGGTCGAGCAGCCCGCGCAGCAACGCGGTCCCGAGCCCTCGCCCCTGGTGCTCGGGCAGGATCTCCAGCTCGTTGAGCTCGAAGGCGTCCTCGGTCCACGCGCCGTGCCCGGCGCGGTCGAGGGCCGGCCCGACCTGCTGCGGCCACCAGTGCTCCGGCTGGTAGTCGAACCCGTACACGAACCCCACCAGGGTCCTTCCGTCGAACGCGCCGAGCGTCAGCGCGCCGTCGTACAGCGGGAGGTAGGCGATCCGGGTGTCCCGGAAGTGGTCGCGGCGCTCGTCCGAGTAGTCGAAGGCGCGCTGGTAGATCCCGGCGATCTCGTCGGCGCGCCGCAGCACCTCGGAGGTCGCCAGCGTGCGGATCGTCATGTCGGCACGCTAACGCCGTCCGCCCGGGTCGGCGCGTGGGACGACCGTCGCCAGATAGGTCGCCACCTCGGTGTCGGACCAGCCGTGCGCCTCGCGCAGGCCCGCCCCGATCATCGCCACGTAGGCGGCCGACGGCGGGGCGTGGGGCAGCTCCGTGTGCCCGTGCGGCGCAGTGAAGGTGAGCATGGGCAGCCCGTCCAGGTGCCCGACGGCGACCAGCGTCTCGTAGCGGCCCGGCCCTGCCGCGTGCCGGCCGTCGATGCCAGAGCGGAGCACGGCCTCCAGCGGATCGTCCGCAGCGGGGGAGCGGTGCATCTCCTGTGCCGCGATGTCGGCGAGCTGGGCCGCGGTGATGCGGTACGCGCGGGCCGGCGTCGGGCCGACCGCCTCGTGGTCGTAGAACGCCATGCCGCCACCCCAGACTGACGACTCGCCGGCGAACCAGAGGCGTCCGGGCAGGTGGACCGCCCGGTCCTCGCGGGGGAGGGCGCGGTCCCGTGCGCCCTCGTAGTGCCGTCGCGCCCCCGGCGGACGCCCGCCGACCAGGTAGCAGGCCAGCCGGGCCCTGGCCATGTTGGACCCGTAGCTCACGTACCAGACCTCGGTGCTCAGCGGGGGATCTCCTCGGCGGTGGTGGTGACGGCACGGACGACCGACACGCTACGCGCCCAGAAAATTTGGGGGAACCTGGGCGACACGAGGCGCGTTTGACGAGGCGGAGTTGGACAAGCGTCCTAGACTCGACGGTGCAGGGATTCTTACGAGGCGGAGTGTGTGTCGTGGTTCAAGGCAAGGTCATCAGGTTCGACGAGGTTCGCGGCTATGGGTTCGTTGCGCCGGACACGGGCGGCGACGACGTGTTCATCCACGTCAACGACCTCGAGTTCGACAAGCGCCACCTCGCGGTGGGTGCCGTGGTGGACTTCGCGGTCGAGGACGGTGACCGGGGCCTGAAGGCCTCGACGGTCACCCTGGTCGCGCCGGCCCCCGCGCTGGCGGCCGTTGGTGCGGCGGCGTCCGCGCCCGCCCCGGCCTTCCTCCCACCGTTGCCCGATCCGGGCTCCCGGCCCGACGGCGACGCGCCGTCCGAGCGGGAGCTCGCGGCCGAGGTCACCGAGGTGCTCCTGGCGGGTGTGCCCAGCCTCACCGCCGAGCAGGTGCTCGCCACCCGGGGTGCTTTCGTCGCCGTGGCGCGCTCGCACGGCTGGGTGTGAGGTTCGGTCCGAGGTGTTAACTCCCTGTTTCCGTCTCTGATGCGTCGCGACGGTACCGCTACGGGGCGATATCAGGTCGGTAACGATCAGATCCGGCTCGCGGCGAATTAGGGCAAAACCTCCCACAGCGTGAGTAGCGTGGCCGGAAACCATGACGGTGACGGACGTCTCACCTGGCGCGCGCCCCGGCGCGCTGCCATTTTTCCGCCGCCGGCATCCCTTTGAGGAGGAACATTGAAGATCAGGCGACTGAGCGCCGCCGTCGCAGTGGCCGCCACGGGCGCGCTGCTGTTCTCGGCGTGCACGAGCCCCGCAGGCGGCGACGACCCGGCGGACGGTGAGTCCACCGCGGCCCCGGCCGAGGCCGACGGCCCGTGCAAGGCCGACCTCGGCGAGGTCGAGACTGCCGACGGCGAGATCAAGGTGTCCGTCGAGGACGAGTTCCTCGGCTACAACTCGTTGACCCCGGAGACCTACTCCACGTACAACAGCGCGGTCACCGACCAGCTGTTCAGCACCTTCTACTACTTCGGTACCGACGGCACGATCTGCCCCAACGAGACCTACGGCACGTACGAGGCCATCTCGGAGGACCCGCTGCAGGTCGAGTACACCCTCAACGACGAGGCAGCCTGGTCGGACGGTACGCCGGTCACCTACGCGGACTACATGCTCGACTGGGCCGCGCGGGCGATCACCGCTGACGGCAAGGTGACCGAGGACGGCAGCGAGGAGCCGCTCTTCAACCACATCGACGGCCTGTCGCTGGGTGACTACGTCCCCGAGGGCCCGCAGGCGGACTCCGTGGACGCCAAGACCTTCACGTACGACTACGAGCGCGTCTACGCCGACTGGAAGATCAACTCCTACCCGCCGCTGCCCGCGCACGTCGTCGCGGAGCAGGCCGGCGTCTCCACGGAGGAGCTCGTCACCGCCATCCAGGAGATCGACATGCCGGTCCTGGAGAAGGCCGCCAAGTTCTGGAACGAGGGCTGGCTGTCGCAGCCCGGCCAGGTCCCCGACCCGGCGATCGCTCCCGTCACCGGCCCGTACACCTTCAAGGCCGACGGCTGGGAGGGTGGCCAGTACATCACCCTCGAGGCGAACCCCGAGTACTGGGGCACGCCGGCCGCCACGAAGGAGCTCACGTTCCGCTTCGTCGCCGCCGACGCGCAGATCCAGGCCCTCGCCAACGGCGACCTCGACGTCATCCAGCCGAACGGCCCGACCGTCGACACCGTGACGCAGCTCGAGCAGCTCGGTGACGCCGTCAACGTGGACACCGACCAGGGTCTGACCTGGGAGCACCTCGACTTTAACTTCAAGTCCGGTGTCTTCTCCGAGAGCCTGGAGGCCCGTGAGGCGTTCGCGCACTGCGTGCCGCGCCAGAAGATCGTGGACGACCTGATCAAGCCGATCGCCCCCGAGGCGACGGTCATGAACGCCCGCGAGGTCTTCCCGTTCCAGGACAACTACGAGGACGTCGTGTCCGCCTCCTACGACGGCCGGTACAACGAGGTCGACCTCGACGCCGCCAAGGAGAAGTTCGAGGCTGCCGGCCTCAAGGAGGGCGAGGAGATCCGTATCGGCTACGCCGCTCCGAACCCGCGTCGCGCCGCCCAGGTCGAGGCCATCAAGTCCTCGTGCGACCAGGTCGGCTTCAAGATCGTCGACGCCGCCGCACCGGACTTCTTCGACAAGGCCCTGCCGAACGGTGACTACGAGGTCGCCATGTTCGCGTGGGCCGGGTCCGGCCAGATCGCCTCGGGCGAGAACATCTACTCGACGCCGGGCACGCAGAACTACGGCGGGTACTCCGACGAGACGGTCGACGAGGCGTGGAGCACGCTGGCCTCGTCCGTCGACGAGACGGTGCACCAGGAGCAGACGATCATCATCGAGAAGCAGCTGTGGGACACGCTCTTCGGTATCCCGCTGTTCGCCCACCCGGGTGTCATCGCCAGCAGCGCGGACCTGCAGAACGTGCGGAACACCGCCGCCCAGAGCGGTGTGATGTGGAACGCCGAGCAGTGGTCTCGCGCCTCCTGACGCGAGCCTGACGCAAGACCTGCGGGGAAGGGAGCGTCTGTTCCCTTCCCCGCAGGGCTGTCTGCCGCCGTTCAGGAATATTTCCAGGCACTGCCTGGGCGAATCGCGGCAATTTTCATCCGGTGTCCTATAGTGACACGCTGATCGCTTTCCCCAGCAGACGCCGTGCTGCGTCCGCCTCGAAGGGCCAATCCGTGCTCAAGTTCATCCTCCGGCGCATCGGCGCCTCGGCGCTCGTCCTGCTCGGCGCCTCACTGCTCATGTTCTTCCTGACCATCAACTCGGGCGACCCGCTCAAAGACCTGCGCGAGTCGAACGATCCGAACGCCGCCCAGCTCATGGCCGAGCGCAGCGAGCGGTTGCGGCTCGACGACTCGCCCTGGGAGCGGTACTGGGACTGGCTCAGCGGCGTGGGCGGGTGCTTCACCGGCAACTGTGACCTCGGCGTCACCATCAACGGCATCGACGTGCTCGGCCTCACGCAGCAGGCGGCGTCCTCGACGCTGCGGCTCATCACACTCTCCACGCTGCTCGCCATCGTCGTCGGTGTAGCGCTCGGAATCCTCACCGCGATCCGCCAGTACTCCGGGTTCGACTACTCGGTGACGTTCAGTGCCTTCCTCTTCTTCTCGCTGCCAGTGTTCTGGGCGGCGACGCTGCTCAAGGAGTTCGCGGCCATCCAGTACAACAACTGGATCGCCGTTGGCCAGTACGCGCCATGGACCATAGTGATAGTCGCGGTGCTAGCGGGGTTCCTGCTCCAGGCGGTCCTCGGCGGGTCGACGAGACGCCGGCTGGCCACGGCCGCCGGGGTGTTCGCCTTCGTCACTGTCATGCTCTTCGTCTTCAACGCGCTCGACTGGTGGCGCAACCCGATGTTCGGTATCGGCGGCGTGCTCCTGGTCTCGGTCGCTGCCGGCGTGCTGGTCACCGCGCTGACGGCCGGCCTGGGCAACCGGCGGGTGCTCTACGCGGCGCTCACCACCGCCGTCGTCGGCGTGATCGCGTACTGGTTCACCGCTCCGCTGCTCGTCGACGAACCGACGTGGCTCCTCCTCATCGGGCTCTTCGTGGTTGCCGTGGTGGTCTCGGTGGCCATCGGGGCCGCCTGGGGTGGCTACGCGCGCAAGCAGGCCATGCTGGTCACCGGCATCACGGGCGTCATCACCAGCTTCGTGGTCGTGGCGGACATCCTCATCGCGCACTGGAGCGGATTCCTGGGGATCAAGTCGCGCCCCATCTCGACCATCGGTTCGCAGACGCCGAACTTCGACGGCGAGTTCTGGGAGCGCGTGCTCGACATGGGCACCCAGATCCTGCTGCCGACGATCCTGCTCACCCTTGTCTCGGTGGCGACGCACTCCCGCTACACGCGGTCCTCCATGCTGGAGACCCTGAACCAGGACTACGTACGGACCGCCCGGTCGAAGGGCCTGTCCGAGCGTGAGGTCATCGTCAAGCACGCGTTCCGCAACGCGCTGATCCCGATCACGACGATCGTCGCGTTCGACTTCGCCGCCCTCATCGGCGGCGCGATCATCACGGAAGAGGTCTTTGGCTGGAAGGGCATGGGTGCCCTGTTCCAGGACGGCCTCAACGCGGTGGACCCCGCGCCGGTCATGGCGTTCTTCCTCGTCACCGGCATCGCAGCGGTGCTGATGAACCTGCTGGCAGACATCGCGTACGCGGCCCTCGACCCCCGGATCCGGCGCTGAGCGCGGGCGAAGGCAGGAGACACAGACATGAATGACATCAGGAACAGCAACCCCGACGGCGAGGACTACGAGCCGCAGGTGTCGGTGACCAGCACCGATGCGGTCGGCCTCGCGGCCGGCGGTTCGGCGGCCCCGCTGCCCGGCGAGGACAAGTCCTACAGCCAGGGCCAGCTCGTCGCGCGCCGCTTCTTCCGGCACCGGGGCGCGCTCACCGCGATGATCGTGCTCGGCATCGTCATCATCGTGGCGTTCACCTCCATCGGCATCGGCCCCATCCCGGGCTGGTGGTCAAAGGACTACACGCTCCAGTACGACAAGATCGGCGACGGCGCCCCCACCTGGGCGTACCCGTTCGGCCAGGACACGGGCGGCAAGGACTACTTCGCCCTCGTCATGCGCGGCACCCAGTTCTCGATCATCATCGCGTTCGCCGTCGGCATCCTCTCGACGGTCGTCGGCACCGTGATCGGCGCTCTGGCCGGGTTCTACCGCGGCTGGCTCGAGTCGGTCCTCATGCGCATGACCGACGTCTTCATCGTGATCCCGCTGCTGGCCGTCGCCGCCGTGCTCGGCCGCATGGCCGGGGAGTCCGGGATCTGGGGCCTGGCCTTCGTGCTCGGCCTGGTCACGTGGACCAGCCTGGCGCGGTTGGTGCGCGGCGAGGTGCTGTCGTTGCGCGAGCGCGACTTCGTGCTCGCGGCCCAGGCGGTCGGCACCAGCGCGTGGCGCATCATCACCCGGCACGTGCTGCCCAACGCGATCGGCGTCATCATCGTGTCCGCGACGCTCTCGATCTCCACCGCGATCCTGCTCGAGACCTCGCTCAGCTTCCTCGGGTTCGGTGTGCAGGCGCCCGACACCTCGCTGGGCACGCTCATCAACGAGTACCAGTCGGCGTTCGCGACGCGGCCGTGGCTGTTCTGGTGGCCGGGCCTGATGATCCTGACGATCGCCCTGTGCGTGAACTTCATCGGCGACGGCCTGCGTGACGCGTTCGATCCCCGCCAGAACCGGAGCAAGGACTGAGCATGACTACTCTCGACATCAGTGCTCCCGGTCCCGTCTCGGCGGCCGGCGACGCAGTCCTCGCGTTCGAGGGCCTCGACGTGACGTTCAAGACCGAGTTCGGCGACGTGCACGCCGTCAAGGGCATCGACCTGGAGGTGCGCCCCGGCGAGGTGGTCGCCCTCGTGGGCGAGTCGGGCTCCGGCAAGTCCGTCACCTCCATGACGGCGCTCGGTCTGCTGCCGCGCAACGCGCGCGTCAGCGGCACCATCCGCGTCGGCGACAAGGTGGTGGGTGGTCTCGACGGCAGGGGCCTGCGCAGCATGCGCGGCAACGACGTCGCCATGGTGTTCCAGGAGCCCATGACGGCCCTGAACCCGGTGCTCACCATCGGCGACCAGCTGACCGAGGGCCTGCAGCTGCACGGGCTCGCCTACGGCAGGAAGGCCACGGAGCGGGCCGCCGAGCTGCTCGAGATGGTCGGGATCCCCGAGCCGGAGCGGCGTCTCAAGCAGTACCCGCACGAGCTCTCCGGCGGTCAGCGCCAGCGCGTGGTCATCGCCATGGCCATCGCGTGCGACCCCAAGGTGATCATCGCCGACGAGCCGACCACGGCGCTCGACGTGACGGTGCAGGCGGACATCCTCGACCTGCTCCGCTCGCTCAAGGACAAGCTCGATACCGGCATCCTGCTGATCACCCACAACATGGGGGTCGTCGCGGACATGGCCGACCGCGTCGCCGTCATGCTGAAGGGCGACCTCGTGGAGACCGGAACTGCCGACCAGGTGCTGAACCACCCGCGGCACGAGTACACGAAGCGCCTGCTGGCGGCCGTGCCACACCTGGGGGCCGGCCCGGGCCAGTTCGGCGACGTCGCGCCGGTGCGGGCGGCTGCGGGCGATCTGCCCGCGCTGGAGCTGAGCAGCCTCGTCATCGAGTACCACCGGCTCGGCAAGCCGACGTTCCGGGCCGTTGACGACGTGTCGGTGTCGGTCGCGCAGGGCGAGATCGTCGGCCTCGTGGGCGAGTCGGGCTCCGGCAAGTCCACCATCGCGAAGTGCGCGCTGGGGCTCATCCCGGCCGCCTCGGGCTCGGTGTCGATCCTCGGACGCGACCTGACGAGGCTCCGCGGCAAGGAGCTCAAGACGCTGCGCAAGCGCATCGGTGTCGTGTTCCAGGACCCGGCGTCGTCCCTCAACCCGCGCCTGCCGATCGGCGACGTGATCGCCGAGCCGCTGGTGGTGCACAACGAGGGCGACGACAAGTCGCGGCGCGCCCGGGTGCTCGAGCTGCTCGACGCCGTCGAGCTGCCGCGCAGCGCCTACAACCGCTACCCGCACGAGCTCTCCGGTGGCCAGCGCCAGCGCGTCAGCATCGCGCGCGCCCTCACGCTCGACCCCGAGCTGCTGGTCGCCGACGAGCCGACCTCGGCGCTCGACGTGTCCGTGCAGGCCAACGTGCTGAAGATGTTCACGGCACTGCAGGAGCGCTACAAGTTCGCCTGCCTCTTCGTGAGCCACGACCTGGCGGTGATCGATCTGCTCGCGCACCGGGTGGTGGTGCTGCAGAACGGCACGATCGTGGAGCAGGGGGCGCGCGAGGACGTCCTGCACAACCCCCGCGAGGAGTACACGCAGCGCCTGCTCGCGGCAGCGCCCGTGCCGGAGCCGCTGGAGCAGCGTCGCCGGCGGGAGGCGCGGCACGCCCTGCTGGCCCAGCTCGGCGACGAGGTAGCGGAGCTCCGCGTCGCCGAGCACTAGGGGCCCGTCGAGACCCGGCTACTCCGCGGCGTCCGCCGTGATGCGGACCTCGCCCGCGTCGAGCCGGGTCTCGGCGTCGACCCAGGCGGCCTCCTCGCGCAACCACACCCGGTCGGCCACCTGCACCTCGACGGCCTGCGTGGCCTGGGCCGTCGCGACGGCCCACTGGCCGGTGGCCCAGGCGCCGCGCTCGGGGTCGTCGGGCGTGAGCGGTGCCGCGTCGACCGTGACCGTGGACGACGCAGGGTCCTGCCGGTTCGGGTCCGCCTCGCCCGTCGCGGGGGCCAGCCCGAGGTCGCGGCCCAGGCGGCCCGCGATCACGTCGCGCGCGGCGTCGGGCGCGAGCTGCTCACCGTCGGCGACCGGACCCAGCTCGCAGGACAGCACCCCGGGGGAGTTGCCAGTGAGGGCCGAGGCCCACGCGCGCGACCGCATCTCGTGCTGCGCGTACGCGTCGGGGAAGCCCGACCGCTGGACGGTCTGCGCGGCGTCCGTCACCGCCATGTCCTCGTAGCCCTCGACCTCGACCAGCACGTCGTAGAACGCGTTGGTCGAGTAGACGGGGTCGAGGAGCTCCTCGACGCTGCCCCAGCCCTGCGACGGGCGCTGCTGGAACAGCCCCACCGAGTCGCGGTCGCCGTAGTCGATGTTGATCAGCTTCGACTCCTGCAGCGCGGTGGCCAGCCCGATCGTCGCAGCGCGCGCGGGCAGGCCACGGGCCACGGCTGTGCCGGCCACGAGTGCCGCGTTGTCCGCCTGGTCGGGCGACAGGTACCAGTCCGAGCCGTCGAGCGCCGCGGTGCACCGTTCCGTGACCGGGCCCGCGTCCGTGAGGTGGTTCAGCCCGACGACGACGCCGACGGTCGCGACCGCGCACACCGAGCCGATGGCCACCACGTACTTCAGCGCGCGTCTCACCGGACGACGCGGTGGTGAGTCGTCGGCGGGCGGCGGGACCGGGGAGCCGGTCTGGGCCACGAGTGCCATACGTGTTCCCTGTCGTCCCGGTCAGTTCGCGTGCAGGGCCTCATTGAGCTCGATCCCGACGCCGGTCCGGTCGAGCACCTCGACCGCACCCGTGGTGGAGTTCCGGCGGAAGAGCAGGTTGCTGCACCCGGCGAGGTCGCGTGCCTTGACGGTGGCGGTGCCGTCACCGGTCGGGTCCACGGCGGCGCCCAGCACCGTGACCTTGGTGCCAGCCGTGACGTACAGGCCGGCCTCGACCACGCAGTCGTCGCCGAGCGGGATGCCGAGGCCCGCGTTGGCGCCCAGCAGGCAGCGCTCGCCGAGCGACACCACTTCCTTGCCGCCGCCGGAGAGCGTGCCCATGATCGAGGCGCCACCACCGACGTCGGACCCGTCGCCCACTGTGACGCCCGCCGAGATGCGGCCCTCGACCATGGACGCCCCGAGGGTGCCCGCGTTGTAGTTGACGAAGCCCTCGTGCATCACGGTGGTGCCGGGGGCGAGGTACGCGCCGAGGCGGACCCGGTCGGCGTCGGCCACGCGGATGCCCGACGGGACCAGGTAGTCGACCATCCGCGGGAACTTGTCGACCCCGAAGACCGTGACGTGGCCCCTGGCGCGCAGCCGGAGGCGGGTCTCCTCGAAGCCCTCGACCGCGCACGGGCCGGCACTCGTCCAGACGACGTTCGTCAGCGCGCCGAAGATCCCGTCCAGGTTGAGGCCGTGCGGGCGCACCACGCGGGCGGAGAGCAGGTGGAGCCGCAGGTACGCGTCGGAGACGTCCTTGGGCGGGTCGGCGAGATCGATCTGGGTGGTCACGACCTCGAGCCGCACGCGCCGCGCCTCGTCCGCGCCGGCGAGCGCCGCGAGGGCGTCGGGCGGTGTGGTGCCGGCGGGCGCCGCGCCGAGGGCGGGCTCCGGGTACCAGGTGTCGAGGGTGGTGCCGTCGTCGGCGATCGTGGCAAGGCCGAAACCCCATGCGGTCGTCATGGCTCCAGCGTAACGGCCGCTCGAAGCCCCTAAGGTTGCCCTGTGGATATCGCGATCGACCCTGCCCTGCTCGAACCGTCCGGCGCGGGGTCCGACCTCGTCGCCCTCACCCGGGCGATCTGCGACATCCCGTCGGTCAGCGGTGCCGAGACGGCCCTCGCCGACGCGATCGAGGCCCTCCTGCGCGGCTACCCGCACCTCGAGGTGCTGCGCGACGGCGACGCGCTGGTCGCCCGCACGAACCTGGGCCGGGACCGGCGCGTGGTGGTGGCGGGGCACATCGACACCGTGCCGATCGCGGACAACCTGCCCACCCGCCTGGTGGGCGCTGGGGACGACGCAGTGCTCTGGGGCCGGGGCACCGTCGACATGCTGGGCGGGGTGGCCGTGGCGCTCGGGCTGGCCGCCGAGCTCGGGGCACCGGGCAGCGAGCCCGCGCACGACCTGACGTGGATCTTCTACGACCACGAGGAGGTCGACTCCGCGCTGAACGGGCTCGGCCGTCTCGCGCGCAACCACCCGGAGCTCCTGCGCGGCGACTTCGCGATCCTTGGTGAGCCCTCGAACGCGGGTATCGAGGGCGGCTGCAACGGCACGATGCGCGTCGAGCTGCGCACCCGCGGCGTCGCCGCACACTCGGCGCGGGCCTGGACGGGAGAGAACGCGATCCATGCGGCTGCCCCGGCACTGGCCCGGCTCGCCGCGTACGAGCCGCGCGAGGTCGAGGTCGACGGGCTGGTCTACCGCGAGGGCCTCAACGCGGTGCGGATCGAGGGCGGCATCGCGGGCAACGTCATCCCGGACGCGTGCACCGTCGAGGTGAACTACCGGTTCGCGCCGTCGCGCTCCGTCGAGGAGGCCGAGGCGCACCTGCGCGAGGTCTTCGAGGGGTTCGACCTGGTGGTGACCGACGCCGCGGGGGGCGCCCGGCCGGGCCTCGACGACCCGCTGGCCGCCCAGTTCGTCCGGTCGGTGCTGGCAACCACCGGCGGTGCGCCGGCACCGAAGTACGGGTGGACCGACGTCGCCCGGTTCTCCGAGCTGGGTGTCCCGGCGGTGAACTTCGGCCCGGGCGACCCGCTGCTCGCGCACAAGGATGACGAGCACCTTCCGGTGGCACAGCTGGCGCAGTGCCGCGACGCGCTGCGAGCTTGGCTCCTCGGCGGATAGTTTGGTCGCATGAGCGACGACGGCATACCCCAGTCCGGCCGCGGATATCGCCGCGGCCCGGTGCTGCTGCGCGGGAACCAGATCCCGCAGACCACCACGGACCAGCGCCTCCTGGCGTCCGACCAGGAGACCGACTGGCTGCACAGCGACCCGTGGCGCGTGATGCGCATCCAGAGCGAGTTCGTCGAGGGCTTCGGTGCGCTCGCGGAGCTCGGGCCTGCGGTGTCGGTGTTCGGCTCGGCGCGGACCAAGCCGGACCACGAGGACTACGGGGCGGGCGAGACCGTGGGCCGGCTCCTGGTGGAGGCGGGGTACGCCGTCATCACGGGTGGCGGACCCGGCGTGATGGAGGCCGCGAACAAGGGCGCCGCCGAGGCGGGTGGCACGTCCGTGGGCCTCGGTATCGAGCTGCCCTTCGAACAGGGCGTCAACGAGTTCGTGAATCTCGGCATCAACTTCCGGTACTTCTTCGCGCGAAAGACGATGTTCCTGAAGTACGCACAGGGATTCATCGTGATGCCCGGGGGATTCGGCACCTTCGACGAGCTCTTCGAGGCAGTCACTCTCGTTCAGACGCACAAGGTGACGCAGTTCCCGCTCGTCCTCGTGGGCAAGGACTACTGGGGCGGACTCCTGGAGTGGATCCGGTCGACGGCGCTGACGCACGGCACCATCAGCGAGGCGGACCTCGACATCATGTATCTCACCGACGACCCCGCCGAGGCGGTGCGGCACGTCGTCGAGCGTGCCCACCAGATCGCGGCGGAGCAGGCGGCTCTGCAGGCGGCGGTCGCGGCGGAGCGTGCCACCGAGGAAGCGGCGCTCGAAGGGCCGGGGCTGCCGAGCACCCTTGGCGGCGCGTAGGTGGACGGTTCCGACGTCCTCGACCCGACCGTTCCGCAGGCTTCCGCACCGTTGGTGCTGCGCGGGCGGGAGGTGGGCCGTGCGGGGCGCGCGGTGCGCCCGGTCGTGATGGCGGTCCTGAACCGCACTACCGACTCGTTCTACGCCCCCGCCCGGGTGCCGGACGACGCCGCTGCGCTCACCGCTGCGGAGCGTGCGTTCGAGGCGGGCGCCGAGATCCTCGACGTCGGTGGCGTCCGGGCCGGCAACGGCTCGCCGGTGGACGAGGCGGAGGAGATCCGCCGTGTCGTCCCGTTCGTCGCGGCGGTCCGCCGCGCGGTACCGGACCTGCTCGTCTCGGTCGACACCTGGCGGGCGGGCGTGGCGCGCGCGGCGATCGACGCGGGGGCCGACCTGATCAACGACACCTGGGCCGGGCACGACCCGGGCCTCGTGGAGGTGGCGGGAGCCGCCGGCGTCGGCGTCGTCTGCTCCCACACGGGCGGTGCGACGCCACGCACGGACCCCTACCGCGTGGAGTACCCGGATCTGCTGGCCGACGTCGTGGCGACCCTCCTGGCCGCCGCGGAGCGGGCCGTCGAGTGCGGGGTGCCGCGTGCGTCGGTGCTCGTGGACCCGACGCACGACTTCGGCAAGAACACCTGGCACTCCCTCCAGCTGCTGCGTCGCACCGGAACGTTGGCAGGGCTCGGGTTCCCGCTGCTCATGGCGCTCTCCCGCAAGGACTTCGTGGGGGAGACGCTCGACCTTCCGCCCGAGGAGCGCCTCGAGGGAACGCTGGGGGCGACGGCGGTGGCCGCGTGGCTCGGCGCCCGCGTCTTCCGGACCCACGACGTGGTCGCGACACGACGCGTTCTCGACCTCGTGGCGGCGGTCCGGGACGAGGCGCCACCGGCCGTAGCACTGCGCGGTCTTGCCTGATCCGACGAAGGGCGACGAATTGGCGCGTGGAAAGTAAGGGGCGCCAATTGAACTAGAATGTGTCAGTGTCCTCGGCGTTCGCCGGGAACGTGAATGCTGCTACACACCGGACAACGGAATGGGAGAGCCACACATGGCTGCGATGAAGCCGCGAACGGGTGACGGACCGCTCGAGGTCACCAAGGAGGGGCGCGGCATCGTCATGCGTGTGCCGCTCGAGGGCGGCGGTCGGCTCGTCGTCGAGCTCAACGCGACCGAGGCAAGCGAGCTCGGCGACGCTCTCCAGACCGTCGTCGGCTGAGCCGGAGGTGTAGCGCAGGGTGCGGGCCGCAGCGAAGCAAGGCACGCGCCCGTAGCGGAACCGCAGGTTCAGCCGATACGGATAGAGCCTGAGCCTGAGTCTCCGGTCTCCCGGGCCGTCCGTCGTGCGAACCGGCCACTCGGCGGGTCAACGGCGGACGGCCAGCAGCAACCCGTCTCCGCTGGGCAGCATGGCAGGCAGTACCCGCTCGTCGTTCCGCAGCGTCCGGCCCACCTCACGCACCACGGTGGTGAGCTCGTCGCGGCGGGCGGGGTCAGCCACCCGGTCCCGCAGCAGGGCGCCGTCGACGGCGAGCACGCCGCCCGGTCGCAGCAGGCGCAGCGCCTCGTTGACGTACTCGGGGTAGCCGAGCGGGTCGCTCGCCACCAGCACCAGGTCGTAGGCGCCGTCGGCGAGGCGGGGCAGCACGTCGCCCGGGCGGCCGGGGATGATCCGGGTGCGCTGGGGGGCTATGTGGTCCTCGGCGAACGCGGTGCGTGCCGCCCGCTGGTGCTCCACCTCTCGGTCGATGGTGGTGAGCTGGCCGTCGAGCGGCATGCCGCGCAGCAGCCAGAGGGCCGCCACACCGGCGCCGGTACCGACCTCCACCACCGCGTGCGCGTTCGTGGCCGCGGCGAGCACCCGCAGCACCGCACCGACACCGGGGAGGACAGCCGGGCAGCCGAGCTCGGAGGCGCGTTCGCGGGCGCGCAGGAGCACCTCGTCCTCAGGGACGAAGGCCTCGCTGTAGACCCAGGCCGCGACCTTGCCGTGGCCCGACGGCTCCGCTGTGCTGATGGCTTCCTCCGGAAGGAGCTGGCAGATGTGTGCATCACGTGCGGCGTCAGGGTACAGCCCGTGGGAACGACTGGGCTTCAGTGCGCGTTGAGAGGACGATGACTTCTGTGAGCACTCGTGCAGCAGCAGACGCAAGCGCGTCGGTACCTTCGGGCGCCGGCGCGGCCGACCTGCCGTGGCAGCCACCGACCTGGGAAGAGATCGTGCGCGAGCACTCAGCTCGCGTCTATCGGCTTGCCTACCGGCTGACCGGCAACAAGCAGGATGCCGAGGACCTTACGCAGGAGACCTTCATCCGGGTCTTCCGCTCGTTGTCCAGCTACACGCCGGGCACGTTCGAGGGCTGGCTGCACCGCATCACCACCAACCTGTTCCTCGACGGCGCACGCCGCAAGAAGCGCATCCGCATGGAGGCGATGGGGGACGACGACGGGCACGTCGCCGACACCCGCGAGTTCGGCCGACCGGAGCGCGGGTACGAGCACGCCAACCTGGACCAGGACGTGCAGCGGGCGCTCGACGCCCTGCGTCCTGAGTACCGCGCCGCCGTCGTGCTGTGCGACATCGAGGGACTGAGCTACGAGGAGATCGCCGTGACCCTTGGCGTCAAGCTCGGAACCGTGCGTTCCCGCATCCACCGGGCCCGTGCCCAGCTCCGCGACGCATTGGAGCACCTGGCGCCCACGCGCGGGGGCGTGCGATGAGCCACCTCGGAGACCTGGTCAGTGCGCTGGCCGACGGCCAGCTCTCGCCTGCCGACACCGAGCGGGCGCTCTCCCACGTGACGATGTGCCGCCTGTGCGCCCGCGAGCTGGACTGCGCCCGCGCGGCCCGGCGCGCCCTCTCGTCGGCCGCCGACGTGGTGCCGGACCCTGCGCTCACCGCGCGGCTCATGGCGCTCCAGGCGAGCATCCCGCCCACCGATGAGGACCCGCTGCGCCGTCCGTTCCTCGGCCCGGACCCGCTGTCCGTGCCGGTGTGGCAGGCCGGGGCGTTCGACGGCGCCGACGGGTTCGACGGCAGGCTCGACCGGCCCGCGCGCCGCCGTCGTGCCGCGCGGTTCACCGCGCTCGGCGTCGGTGGGGCCGGTGTGCTGGGGCTGGCGCTCTTCACGCTCGGCGATGTCCCGGTGGTGTCCCCGCAGCTCTCCGCGCAGACCAGCATGACCATGCTGGGGCGCACGGGCCCGGACACCGCGGCGGCCGGCCAGGACGTGCTCGCCACGCTCGACGTGGCTCCCGACCAGCTCACGCCCGCCGCGCTCGACTGGGCAGCGGACAACGGCTGGGCGGCGCCCTCGGAGCTGCCCGACGGATACACCGTCTCGGCCATGCGACTGGTGGGCGAACAGGGCGAGACGCTGGAGATCGACCTCGTCGGCCCGTCGGGTCACGCGGTGGTCCGCGAGCGCCCGGGGCAGCTGGCCCAGAACGGTTCCGCCGCGCTCGGTGAGGTCCAGGTGCTGGCCTCCGAACCCGCCCATGTGGCGTGGCAGTCGGACGACATGGTGGTCGACGTCGTGGCGAACGCTCCGCAGGAGGTGTTGACGGACCTCGTGGCGTCGTTCGGTGAGCATGGCTACGATGCCGGGGTCCTGCCCCGCATCGCCCGCGGGTGGCACACCGTGACAGGAGCCATCGAAAGCCCATGACCGACGAGAACCCGTTCGCGCCGCCCACGCCGCGTGCCGCAGTGCCATCCGCGAACGAGCCGAGGACGCCGGCCGCGGATCCCCCATCCGACACAGTGCCCGGTGCCGAGGCCGGGCCTTCTGCCGAGGGCCCGGCGGGGCCGCCCGCTGGGCAGCACACCGCGCAGCTTCCGAGGACGGGCTATCTGACCACTCTGCCCGCTCCGTCCCCGGGAGGGCCGGAGACGCCGGACGCCCACGCGCCCCACCCGGCCGCGCACGCGTCGGGATCGCACACCTCGGGGTCGCACACCTCGGGGTCGCACACCTCGGGGTCGCACGCAGCCGGATCCCACGCCACGCAGCCGGCTTCCCGGCCCAGGCGCGGTGGGATCGGCGCGCGTGCGGTCTCCGCCGTCGTCCTGCTGGGACTGCTCGCGGGTGCGGGCGGCGGCGTCGCCGCCTTCACCCTGCTGGAGGGGCAGGACACGGCACGCCCGGCGGACGCCGCTCTGCCGAGGCCTGCGGGGGACGCCGAGCCCGTGCAGCGCCCGGAGGGCTCCGTGGCTGCCATCGCCGCCGCGGCGCTGCCGAGCGTGGTCTCGATCGAGGTGCGTGCCCAGCAGGGCGTCGCGACGGGGTCGGGGATGATTCTCAAGGCCGACGGCTACATCCTGACGAACAACCATGTGGTCGCGGAGGCGGGGTCGGGCGCTGACGTCACCGTGACGTTCTCCGACGGCCACGAGCAGCCCGCCGAGCTCGTCGGTGCGACGCCCGAGTACGACCTCGCGGTGATCCGGGTCGAGGAGGACGGCCTGGAGCCGCTGGTGCTGGGCGACTCCGACGACGTCGTCGTCGGCGACGCGGTGCTCGCCGTCGGCTCACCGCTGGGTCTGGAGGCCACCGTCACCACCGGGATCGTCAGTGCGCTGCACCGCCCCGTGAAGGCGGGCGAGGCAGCCGAGGCCGCGTTCATCGACGCCATCCAGACGGACGCCGCCATCAACCCCGGTAACTCGGGCGGGCCGCTCGTGAACTCCGCCGGCGAGGTGATCGGTATCAACTCGGCCATCGCGCAGGGGCCGGGCACCACTGCGGCCACCGGCAACATCGGGCTCGGCTTCGCCATCCCGTCCAACCAGGCGCGGCATACCGCGGAGCAGCTCATCGAGACGGGCAGCGCGACGTTCCCGATCATCGGTGTGCTGCTCGACCCCAGCTACCGGGGCGAGGGCGTGCAGGTGTCCCAGGAGGCGCAGCAGGGCACGCCGGCCGTCACACCAGGCGGCCCCGCCGACCAGGCGGGCGTCGAGGCGGGCGACGTGATCCTCTCGATCGACGGCCGCCCGGTCTCGGTGGCGGACGAGCTCATCGTCGCCATCCGCGCCAAGGCGCCCGGTGATCCGGTGACGCTCAGCGTGCGCTCCGGTGGCGACGAGCGCGACGTCCGCGTGGTCCTCGAAGAGCAGTCGAGCCGCCGGTGAGCCGGGTTCATCAGGTGTTCTCCGGGCGGTCCCGCGACACGAGTAGGCTCTGAGCGTGTTCGGCATCAATGGCTGGGAGCTCGCGATCATTCTGGTGGTCGCGATGCTTGTCATCGGCCCGGAGCGGTTACCGGTCTACGCGGAGCAGCTCGGCTCCCTCGTGCGGCGGGGGCGCCACCTGCTCCAGAACGCGAAGTCGCGCGTGGACGACGAGCTCGGGCCGGAGTTCAACGACGTCGACTGGTCCAAGCTCGATCCGCGCCAGTACGACCCGCGGAAGATCGTCCGGGACGCCCTGCTCGACGACAGCCCGCCCTCCGCGTACCCGGGGTCGGCGGCGGCGCAGGCCGCCGAGCGGAACGGCACGGCCCCTGCACCGGCCGGGGCGTCCGCGGAACCAGGGAAGGCGCCGTACGACGACGAAGCGACCTGACGATTCGGTGAGCGTGGACGGACCTGCCAGAATGTTCGCCATGTCGTCCGAAACCTCGACCGCGGTGGGCACCGAGACAGCTGCCGACCGCCCCACCCGGAAGCGCATATTCTCCGGGATGCAGCCCACCGACGGGTCGCTCCACCTGGGCAACTACATCGGTGCGCTGTCCCAGTGGATCGCGCTGCAGGACTCGTACGACGCGCTCTACTGCGTCGTCGACCTGCACGCGCTCACGGTGAGCCCTGACCCGGCCCTGCTGCGTGAGCGCACCCGGAGCACCGCCGCGCAGTACCTCGCCGGGGGGATCGACCCCGAGCGGTCCATCCTGTTCGTGCAGTCCCACGTGGCCGCGCACGCCGAGCTGGCGTGGCTCCTGAGCTGCCAGACGGGGTTCGGCGAGGCCGGGCGCATGACCCAGTTCAAGGACAAGTCCGCGAAGCAGGGCAGCGAGGGCACCACCGTCGGGCTCTTCACGTACCCCGTGCTGATGGCGGCCGACATCATGCTGTACGACGCGGGCCTGGTCCCGGTCGGTGAGGACCAGCGCCAGCACCTGGAGCTCACCCGTGACCTCGCGGAGCGGTTGAACACGCGCTTCGGCGCGGGCACCGCCGTCGTGCCCGACGCGCACATCGTCAAGGCGGTGGCGAAGATCCAGGACCTGCAGGACCCGAGCTCCAAGATGAGCAAGTCCAGCGCGGGCGGCAAGGGCGTCGTCTGGCTGCTGGAGGACCCGAAGAAGGCGGTCAAGGCCATCAAGTCGGCGGTGACCGACGCCGACGAGTCGTACGGCGTGCGGTTCGACCCCGCCGAGAAGCCCGGCATCTCGAACCTCCTGACGATCTTCTCCGCGGTGACCGGCCGCGACATCGACCACATCGCCAAGGAGTACGACGGCCGCGGCTACGGCTACCTCAAGGTGGACCTGGCCGACGCCGTCGTCGCCTTCCTCGAGCCGTTCCAGGCCCGCGCCAACACCTACCTCGCCGACCCGGCCGAGCTGGACCGCGTGCTGGCCGACGGCGCCGACCGGGCGCGCGCGATCGCGAGCCCGGTGCTGGACCGGATGTACGGGCGGTTCGGGCTGCTCCCCGCACGAGGCGTCCGGTGAACCTCCCCGAGCGGGAACCCGGCCAGGTCCGCATCGGGATCGCTATCGAGATCCCGGAGCCCTACGCCGCTGACCTGAGCGCGGCGCGGGTGGCCGCCGAGGACCCGCTCGCAGACTCGATCCCCCCGCACATCACGCTGCTGGGGCCGACCGTGCTCGACGCGAAGCAGCTCGCCGACGCGCGCGACCACCTGGCGGCGGTCGCCGCCGCGGCGCCTCCGTTCACCGTGCGGCTGCGCGGCACGGCGACGTTCCGGCCGGTCTCGCCGGTGGTGTTCGTCGCGCTGGCGCAGGGCATCTCCGAGTGCGAGCAGCTCGAGGCGAGCGTGCGGTCCGGGATTCTCGGGGGGGAGCTGCGGTTCAACTACCACCCGCACGTCACCATCGCGCACGAGGTGCCCGACGCGGCGCTCGACAAGGCGTTCGACGCGATGTCGGACTACTCCGCCGAGTTCGACGTCGACCGCTTCTACCAGTACGAGCACGGCGACGACGGCATCTGGCGCCCCCAGTCAGCCTTCCCCCTCGGTTGAGGCGGGGGACCGCAACCGCGGACCCAGCCGATACAGGCGGAGCCTGACCCGCCCGCAGCACATAGGCTCGACGCGATGAAGCGGCTGATCGAGCTCGGGCAGGCGGCGTGGGCGCGCTGGGAGAAGACTCGCGCCGGCCGCGCGCTGGCGCAGTACGACCTCGCGAACGGATCCGTGCTCTGCGGGGGCATGGCGTACGCCGCGCTCTTCTCGCTCTTCGCCGCCCTGACCCTCGGCTACACGCTGCTCATCCGGGTCCTCGGGGGCAGCTCAGAGCTGCGCGAAGCCGTCCTCAGCCAGGTGGACAACTGGATACCGGGGCTCGTGGACACCGGCGACGGCGGCGTCCTGTCGCCGTCCGACCTGGTGCTCTCGAGCGGCCTGAGCTGGACGTCGATCGTCGCCGTGGCGGTGCTGCTCTGGTCCGCCACGAACTTCATGGGCGCGCTGCGCAACTCCGTGCGCGCGATGTTCGGGCTGACCGAGAACGGCGGCAACCCGTTCACCGACCGTCTTCGGCAGATCCTGGGCTTCGTGCTGCTCGGCGTCGGCGTGCTGGTCACGGCCGCCGCGAGCGTCGCGGTCTCGGTGGCGGTCCCGTGGACTCTCGAGAACCTCGGCCTGGAGGGCTCCGCGGTGTCGTTCGGGGTGCGGGCCGGCGGAGCCCTGGTCACCCTCGCGCTCGACGCGGCAGTGGTCGCCGCGGTCGTGCGCTTCGTCGGTGGGATGCACGTGCCGGTACGGGACCTGCTGACCGGATCCCTGGCCGTCGGGATCGTGGCCGGCGTCCTGCGCTACCTCGGCACCGAGATCATCACGACGGCAGCGGCCCGCAACGCCCTCCTGGCGTCCTTCGCCGTGGTGGTCACGGTCCTGATCCTGGTCAACCTCCTGGCGAGGGTTCTCCTCCTGTGCACCGCCTGGATGGCCCAGTCCAGGGCCCTGACCGAGCCCGACAGAGCTCCGGGCGGAAGGTAGGGGCGGCGGCCCCTACCTTCCGCCCGCAGCGGAGGCAAGCGAGAGAACTCAGAACGCCCGGGTGATCATGGCGCGCTTGACCTCCTGGATGGCCTTCGTGACCTCGATGCCCCGCGGGCACGCCTCGGTGCAGTTGAAGGTCGTGCGGCACCGCCACACGCCCTCCTTGTCGTTGAGGATCTCCAGGCGCTGCGACCCACCCTCGTCACGGCTGTCGAAGATGAAGCGGTGCGCGTTCACGATCGCGGCCGGGCCGAAGTACTGGCCGTCCGTCCAGAACACCGGGCAGGACGACGTGCACGCGGCGCACAGGATGCACTTGGTGGTGTCGTCGAACCGGGCGCGGTCCTCGGGGGACTGGTAGCGCTCCTTGGAGGGCTCGTTCCCCGTGGTGATGAGGAACGGCATGATCTCGCGGTAGGAGGCGAAGAACGGCTCCATGTCGACGACGAGGTCCTTGATCACCGGCAGGCCCTTGATGGGCTCGACGGTGATCGGCTTGTCCGGGTTGACGTCCTTGAGGAGCGTCTTGCACGCCAGGCGGTTGCGGCCGTTGATCCGCACCGCGTCCGAACCGCAGACGCCGTGCGCACAGGACCGGCGGAACGTGAGCGATCCGTCCATGTCCCACTTGATCTTGTGCAGGGCGTCGAGCACGCGGTCGGTGCCGTGCGCCTCGACGGTGAAGTCCTGCCAGGTGGCCTCCTCGGACACCTCGGGGTTGAACCGCCGGACCCGCAGCGTCACCGTGAACGAGGGGATCTCGCCCGTGGCGGGGGTAGGGGCAGCGGCTTCGAGAGTGGCAGTCATCAGTACTTACGCTCCATCGGCTCGTACCGGGTCTGGATAACGGGCTTGGAGCCCAGGACGACCTTGTAGCCGTCGAACTCCTCGACGTGGTCGAAGTAGCCCTCGATGTGGCCCTCGGCCTGGTCCGACGCCTCGGGCGGGCGGCGGTAGGCCATCGTGTGCAGCATGTAGTGGGCGTCGTCGCGGTCTGGGTAGTCCTCGCGGTAGTGACCGCCGCGGGACTCCTTGCGGTTGATGGCCGCGACCACGGTGACCTCGGCGATGTCGAGCAGGAAGCCCAGCTCGATGGCCTCGAGGAGGTCGGTGTTGAACAGCTTGCCCTTGTCCTGCACCGACGCGTTGCGGTACCGCTTCTGCAGCGCCCGGATGTCGGTGAGGGCCTCGTTCAGGGAGTCGCCCGTCCGGAACACCTGGGCGTTGAGGTCCATGGTGTCCTGGAGCGCCTTGCGGATGTCCGCCACGCGCTCGCCCTCGGGCCGGTTGCGCATCTCGTCGAGCTGCGCGATCACGCGGACCGTCGGGTCCTCTGGCAGCTCGTGGAACGATGCCGTCTTCGCGTACTCGGCGGCCGCTCGGCCCGAACGCTTGCCGAACACGTTGATGTCGAGCAGCGAGTTGGTGCCGAGCCGGTTGGAGCCGTGCACGGACACGCAGGCGACCTCGCCTGCGGCGTAGAGGCCCTTGACGACGTTGACGCCGTCGCGGAGCACCTCGCCCTTGACATTGGTCGGCACGCCGCCCATGGCGTAGTGCGCGGTCGGGTACACCGGCACGGGCTCCGTGTAGGGCTCGATGCCGAGGTAGGTGCGCGCGAACTCGGTGATGTCCGGGAGCTTCGCGTCGATGTGCGCGGGCTCCAGGTGCGTGAGGTCGAGGAGCACGTAGTCCTTGTTCGGACCGGCGCCCCTGCCCTCGCGCACCTCGTTCGCCATGGACCGGGCCACGATGTCGCGCGGCGCGAGGTCCTTGATGGTGGGGGCGTAGCGCTCCATGAAGCGCTCGCCCTCGGAGTTGCGCAGGATGCCGCCCTCACCGCGGGCGGCCTCCGACAGCAGGATGCCGAGCCCCGCGAGACCTGTGGGGTGGAACTGGAAGAACTCCATGTCCTCCAGCGGCAGGCCGCGGCGGTACGCCAGGGCCATGCCGTCACCGGTGAGGGTGTGCGCGTTCGAGGTGGTCTTGAAGATCTTGCCGGCACCGCCGGTGGCGAAGATGATCGACTTGGCCTGGAACACGTGGAGCTCGCCGGTGGCCAGGTCGTAGGCGACGACGCCGGTCGCGTTGACCTCCTCGCCCGCCGCGATCTCCTCGGTGGTGAGGTCGTGGTCGGTGATCAGGTCCAGCACGTAGAACTCGTTGAAGAACTCGACGTCCTGCTTGACGCAGTTCTGGTAGAGCGTCTGGAGGATCATGTGACCGGTGCGGTCGGCGGCGTAGCACGCGCGGCGCACGGCCGCCTGGCCGTGGTCACGGGTGTGCCCGCCGAAGCGGCGCTGGTCGATCTTGCCCTCGGAGGTGCGGTTGAACGGGAGGCCCATCCGCTCCAGGTCGAGGACCGACTCGATGGCCTCCTTGGCGAGGATCTCGGCCGCGTCCTGGTCGACGAGGTAGTCGCCGCCCTTGACGGTGTCGAAGGTGTGCCACTCCCAGTTGTCGTCCTCGACGTTCGCGAGGGCTGCCGCCATACCGCCCTGGGCGGCACCGGTGTGGGAGCGGGTGGGGTACAGCTTGGAGATCACCGCGGTGCGGGCCTCCTTCGACGACTCGAGGGCGGCGCGCATTCCTGCGCCGCCTGCGCCGACGATGACGACGTCGTACTGATGGGTCTGCATCGGGCTCGATGCCTCCTGCTGAAGAGTTTCGGAGTGTGGGGCTGGGGGGACGTGCGGGAGTGCTATGCCGGGCAGAAGGAGGCGACCAGCTCAGCCGGAGCGTCCGGGGGGCACGGGTCGAACGTGAAGATCACGAGCGTGCCCAGCACGACCACGACGACGAACGCCAGGTAGAGCAGGCCCTTGAGGACGCCGCGGGTCAGGTCCCGCGTGGCGTAGTCGTTGATGATGGTGCGCACGCCGTTGGTGCCGTGGATCATCGCCAGCCACAGCATGAGGAGGTCCCAGACCTGCCACATCGGGTTGGCCCACTTGCCGGCCACGAAGCCGAAGTCGATGGCGTGCACGCCGTCGCCGACCATCAGGTTCACGAACAGGTGGCCGAAGATGAGGACGAGCAGCACCACGCCGGACGCCCGCATGAAGACCCAGGAGTACAGCTCGTAGTTGCCGCGCGTCGTCCTGCGGCGCTCGTACGGGGAGCGGGGGGAGTCGACCCTCGCCGCGGTTGCGTTCGCCATCAGTGACCCCCGGTGAAGACGTTGATGAGGTGCCGCGGCAGGAAGCCGGCCATCGTCACGACGAACAGGCCGACGACCACCCAGAGCATCGTCTTCTGGTACTTGGGGCCCTTGGCCCAGAAGTCCACCAGGAGGATGCGGATGCCGTTGAAGGCGTGGAAGACGATCGCGGCCACGAGCCCGGCCTCGCCCAGCCCCATGATCTCGGTCTGGTACGTGCTGATCGCTGCGTTGTACGCCTCGGGAGACACGCGCACCAGCGCTGTGTCGAGCACGTGCACGAGCAAGAAGAAGAAGATCAGCACGCCGGTCACGCGGTGCGCGACCCAGGACCACATGCCTTCACGGCCGCGGTATAACGTGCCTGCTGGTGCGGTGGGCACTTCGGGAGCCTCCTATGGCTGAAACGGCTGGGGGTGGCTGGTCCCCACTGTAATGACAACTGGTCGCCTCGATCGCCGCCCGGCGGCCCTTACGGGCATCAAGACACGGCATTTGTGACTGATCCCACAGGGGAGATGTCGCCGCTTCGGGCACCCGTCAGGTTGCCCGCGCGTTGCAGGCGGATCCCGCTCCCGCCTGACCGGAGCCCAGCGGGCTATCACTGCGGGAAGGCCGTCCACCTGGCATCCTGCGGGGCATGACTTCGGCCGCCGCCCCATCGTCCCCGATCGACGACTTCTTCGCAGTGGTACCGGCAGGTGGGTCCGGCACCCGGCTCTGGCCGCTCTCGCGCGGCGGGGAGCCCAAGTTCCTGCACGACCTCGTCGGCTCCGGCATGTCGTTGCTGCAGGCGACCGAGCACCGGCTGCGCCCGCTGGCCGGGCCCGACGGCGTCATCCTGGTCACCGGTGAGCAGCACGTCGCGGCCTGCCGCGCGCAGCTGCCCGGGCTGTCCGACTCCGCGGTGCTCGCCGAGCCGTCGCCGCGCGAGTCGATGGCGGCGATCGGTCTCGCGGCCGCAGTGCTGGAGAAGCGGCACGGCGACGTCGTCATCGGGTCGTTCGCCGCCGACCACGTGATCCATGGCACGCGAGCGTTCGACCTGGCGGTCCGCGAGGCGGTGGCCGCAGCGCGGGCCGGCTACGTGACGACCGTCGGGATCGCGGCCTCGCGCCCTTCGGTCGCGTTCGGGTACGTGCGCTCGGGTGAGCCGCTCGGGGTCGAGGGCGCACCGCACACGCTCCACGTGCGGGGATTCACGGAGAAGCCCGACGCCGCCACGGCGCGGGTCTACCTCGCGTCGGGGGAGTACCGCTGGAACGCGGGCATGTTCGTCTCGCGCACCTCGGTGCTGCTCGGGCACCTCGCCGAGCAGCGCCCCGAGCTCCACGACTCGCTGCGGCTCGTCGCGGACGCGTGGGACACGCCGCGCCGCGCCGCGGTGCTCGCGGAGGTGTGGCCCGGCCTGGAGAAGATCGCCATCGACCACGCGGTGGCCGAGCCGGTCGCGGCGGCCGGCGGTGTCGCCGTCGTGCCGGGGACGTTCGGCTGGGACGACGTCGGGGACTACAACTCGCTCGCCGTCCTCCTGCCGTCCGACGACGACAGCGGCGCCAAGGTGCTCGGGGACCCGGCCGACGTGCTCCGTATCGACAGCGCCGGCTCGGTGGTCGTCCCGGCGTCGGGCCGGCTGGTGACGGTCCTGGGGCTGGACGACGTCGTCGTCGTCGACACGCCCGACGCGCTGCTGGTGACCACGCGGGCCCGCGCCCAGCAGGTGAAGAACGTGGTGGCGGCGGTGCGGGAGCGAGGACGCGAGGACCTGCTCTGACTCATCGCTGGTCTCACTAGTGCCCGCATGCTGGGACGGATGCGCCCCGGCCGTGTCTCGCGGGCCGGACAGCGATACCGTGGTCGGGTGAACCCGACCCAGCCGCCCGTCAATCTCGCCGACTTCGATCTGATCGTTTCGAACGACCAGATGCCGGTGGGTGACGTGCCCGGAGGGAACGCCACGGAGGTCGTCGCAGGCCTGGCCGCTCGCGTGGGCGAGCTGGCCGAGATCCTGGACCCCGAGCTCATCGCGTTCCGCCGCGACGTGCACGCCCACCCCGAGCTGTCCCGCAAGGAGACGCGCACCACCCACGCCGTCGCCGAGCGGCTGCGAGCCGCCGGCCTCGAGCCGCGCCTGCTTCCGATCGGTTCCGGACTGGTCTGCGACATCGGTCCCGACCACGGTCCGAACGGTGAGGGCCGGGTCGGCCTGCGTGCCGACCTCGACGCCCTCCCGCTGCAGGAGACCAGCGGGGTGGAGTACGCGTCGACCGAGCCTGGCGTCGCCCACGCCTGCGGGCACGACGTGCACACCACCGTGGTGCTCGGCGCGGGCCTGGTCCTCGCGCGGCTGGCGGAGGAAGGGCGGCTGCGGCGCGGCGTCCGGCTGTTCTTCCAGCCGGCCGAGGAGGTGTTCCCCGGCGGCGCCGAGGACATCATCAACCGCACCTCCGAGCTCGACGGCGTCGACCGGATGGCGGCGCTGCACTGCGACCCGAAGTTCGACGTCGGGCACGTCGGCACCCGCATCGGGCCCATCACCTCGGCCAGCGACTCCGTGATGGTGACCATCTCGTCGCCCGGTGGGCACACCTCCCGACCGCACCTCACGGGTGACGTCGTGTTCGCGCTCGGTCAGGTCATCACCCAGACGCCGGGTGTGCTGGGCCGCCGGCTCGACCCGCGCTCCGGCGTGAACCTGACGTGGGGCGCGGTCCAGGCGGGCTCGACGCCCAACGCGATCCCGTCCACCGGTGTCGTCAAGGGCACGCTGCGCTGCCTCGACGTACGGGCGTGGGAGAAGGCGGGCGAGCTGGTCCGCGACGCGGTCGAGCAGATCGTCGCCCCGTACCAGGTCAGCGTGGCGGTCACCGTGACGCACGGCGTGCCGCCGGTCGAGAACCAGGCAGCGGCGACCTGCGATCTCGAGGACGCGATCCGCGATGCCGTCGGCCCGGACGGCGTCCAGCTGACCGAGCAGTCGATGGGCGGAGAGGACTTCGCCTGGTTCCTGCGCAAGGTGCCAGGCACCATGGCCCGCCTCGGGGTGCGCACTCCCGGCGGCCGCACCTACGACCTGCACCAGGGCGACCTCGTGGTCGACGAGCGCGCGATCGGCGTCGGCGTGCGGACCCTTGCCCAGTTTGCGGCGAGCTGACCGCTGGATGTTCCTGTCTGTGACGCTTCGGTAACGACTTACTCCGGTTACCGTCTCGAAACGCGAAATCCGGGATGCGCTGGCTACCCTCGGTGCGGTATAGGGCCCCAGATCTGTTTGGATAGGGCCCGTCTGGACCATCGAAGGAGCACCAGTGAAGAAGGCTGTTCGGCTTACCGCCCTTGCGGGAGCAGCGGCGCTCGCGCTCGCGGCGTGCGGCGCCGCCCCTGAGGAGACCGCTGGTGGCGGCGAGGCCCCCGCCAGCGACTTCAAGCCCTGCATCGTCTCCGACCAGGGTGGTTTCGACGACAAGAGCTTCAACCAGCTCAGCTACGAGGGCGTCACTGCTGCCGCCGAGGAGCTCGGCACGACGGCGCACGAGGTCGAGTCCGCGTCGGAGAGCGACTACAAGGGCAACGTCGAGTCGCTCGTGGCCGAGGGCTGCGACGCCATCGTCACGGTCGGTTTCGCGCTGTCCGCGACGACCATCGAGTCGGCGAAGGCCAACCCCGAGATCGACTACATCATCATCGACGACGCCGCCGACGCGGACTTCGACGGTGAGGCCGACTCGGAGAACATCAAGCCGATCCTCTACGACACCGCGCAGGGTGCGTTCCTTGCGGGTTACCTGGCTGCCGGGTACTCGGAGGCCGACAAGGTCGGCACCTACGGTGGTCAGGAGTTCCCGACCGTCACCATCTTCATGGATGGTTTCAAGCAGGGCATCGACTACTACAACGAGACCAAGGGCGAGCAGGTCGAGCTGGTCGGCTGGGACGGCGAGAAGGGCTCCTTCACGGGTAGCTTCGCTGCCGACCCGGCGGCGAAGACCACCGCCAAGAACATCATCGACCAGGGCGTCGACGTCCTCTTCCCCGTGGGCGGCCCGATCTACCAGGGCGCCATGGACGCGATCGCCGACTCCGGCAAGGACGTCGCGATCATCGGTGCCGACGCCGACTTCTTCGAGACCGACCCCACCACGCAGAACGTGGTCCTCACGTCGGTCCTGAAGCGGATGGACGTCTCCGCCAAGGAGGCCGTCGTGGCCTCGGGCAACGGCGAGTTCGACCCCACGCCGTACGTCGGCACCCTCGAGAACGGTGGGGTGGACATCGCGCCGCTGCACAACTTCGAGGACAAGGTCGACCCGGCGCTGTGGGAAGAGACCCAGGCGCTCAAGGAGTCGATCATCGCGGGTGAGGTCGAGGTGGAGTCCTACCTCGCCGAGTGATCCGGACCGGTCGATGACCGAGACGTGACGCAAGATGGTCCCGGGGGGCACGGGTCGTACCGTGCGCCCCGGGACCTGTTATGACCAGGACCCCCCTCGGGAAGGACAATCATGCGGCTCGAGCTGCGCGGCATCACCAAGCGCTTCGGCGCGCTCGTCGCGAACGACCACATCGACCTGGTGGTCCGGCCAGGCGAGATCCATTCGCTGCTCGGCGAGAACGGGGCGGGCAAGTCCACCCTGATGAACGTGCTCTACGGCCTGTACCAGGCGGACGAGGGCGAGATCCTGCTGGACGACGTCCTCCAGCACTTCTCCGGTCCCGGTGACGCCATGGGAGCGGGCATCGGCATGGTGCATCAGCACTTCATGCTCGTGCCGGTCTTCACGGTCGCGGAGAACGTCATGCTCGGCCACGAGCAGACCCGCGGCGGCGGACGGCTCGACCTGGAGGCGGCCCGCGCGCAGGTGCGGGAGATCTCCGCACGGTTCGGCTTCCACGTGGACCCCGACGACGTCGTCGAGGACCTGCCGGTGGGCGTGCAGCAGCGCGTCGAGATCATCAAGGCGCTCTCCCGGAACGCCGACGTGCTGGTCTTCGACGAGCCGACGGCGGTGCTCACACCGCAGGAGACCGACGAGCTGATGGCGATCATGCGCCAGCTGCGCGACGAGGGCTCGGCGATCGTGTTCATCACCCACAAGCTGCGCGAGGTCCGCGAGGTCGCGGACCGCATCACGGTGATCCGCCACGGCAAGGTGGTGGGCGAGGCCCTGCCCACGGCGTCGGACGGCGAGCTCGCCTCGCTCATGGTGGGCCGCTCCGTCGAGCTCACGGTGCACAAGGACGCGCCCACCCTGCACGACAACGGGCTCAAGGTCACCGACCTGGTCATCACCGAGTCGACCGGCACCGTGGCGGTCGACGGCGTGAGCTTCGAGGTGCGTGGCGGCGAGGTGCTCGTCGTCGCGGGCGTCCAGGGCAACGGCCAGACGGAGCTGACCGAGGCCCTGCTGGGCCTCCAGGACGAGGTGTCCGGCAGCATCACGCTCGACGGCAAGGAGCTCATCGGACGTTCGGTCCGGGGGATCCTCGACGAAGGCGTCGGGTTCGTCCCCGAGGACCGCACCTACGACGGTCTGGTCGCCGAGTTCACCATCGCGGAGAACCTGATGCTCGACCGCTCCGACGGTCCGCCGTTCGTGCGGCGGGGCGCGCTGCAGCGCTCCTTCCGGGACCGGTTCGCGCACGAGAAGGTCGCGGAGTTCGATGTCCGCACGCAGGGCATCGCCACACCGGTGGGTCGCCTGTCGGGCGGTAACCAGCAGAAGGTGGTGCTCGCGCGCGAGCTCTCGCGCGACCTGCGCCTGTTCGTCGCGGCACAGCCGACGCGCGGCGTGGACGTGGGCTCCATCGAGTTCATCCACAAGCGGATCGTCGCCACGCGCGACGCCGGTGTGCCCGTGGTCGTGGTCTCCACCGAGCTGGACGAGGCGGTGGCCCTGGCCGACCGGATCATGGTGATGTATCGCGGCAAGGTGGTGGGCATCGTGCCTGCTGACACCCCGCGCGACGTGCTCGGCCTGATGATGGCGGGGATTTCCCCCCAGGACGCGAAGGGAGAGGTCGCGTGAACGCGCCCGAGTCGAGTTCTGAGGAGAGCTCAGAGCAGGAAGCCGGCCTCGAACCAGGCACCGCCGAGGAGCTGGAGCAGGAGCGGGCCCGCGAGTCCACCGGACCGGTGGGCGACGCAGCGCCCGACACGGCGAGCCGCCTCGCCAAGGCCCTCCACCAGACCATGAGCAGCCCCTGGACCGTGTCCGTCGGCGCCGTGCTGCTCGCCATCGTGGCGGGCTCGATCATGATCGCCTTCACGGACGAGGAGGTGAAGGCCGCCTCGGCCTACTTCTTCGCCCGGCCGGCCGACACCTTCGTCGCCCTCGGTCAGGCGATCGGCGGCGCCTACGCGGCGCTGTTCCGCGGCTCGGTGGTCAACCTGCGGGCGGAGGACTTCGCGACCGCGATCCACCCCCTCACCCAGACGCTCAACTACGCGACGCCGCTCATCGCGGCGGGCCTCGGTGTGGCGCTCGCGTTCCGGGCCGGCCTGTTCAACATCGGTGGCCAGGGGCAGATGCTCGTGGCGGCCGCCGCGGCCGGCTGGGTGGGCTTCGGCGTGAGCGGCGTGCCGTTCCCGCTGCACCTGCTGATGGCGCTCGTCGCCGGTATCGCGGCCGGTGCGCTGTGGGCCGGCCTGGCGGGCCTGCTCAAGGCGCGCACCGGAGCGCACGAGGTGATCGTCACGATCATGCTCAACTACGTCGCGTTCTACCTGATCTCCTATCTGCTTGCGACGCCGGGGCTGCTGCAGGCGCCCGGGTCGTCCAACCCGAAGACGCCGCCGACCGCCGAGTCGGCGCAGCTTCCGCCGCTCCTCGGTGAACGGTTCAACCTCCACTGGGGCTTCGTGCTGGCACTGCTCGCCGTCGTGTTCGTGTGGTGGCTGCTGAGCCGGTCGTCGATGGGCTTCGCGTTCCGCGCCGTCGGGGAGAACCCCCGCGCCGCCCGGGTGGCCGGTATCGACACGGGCCGCGCCACGGTGAACTCGATGCTGGTGGCAGGCGGGCTCGTCGGCCTGGCCGGCGCGTCGCAGGTGCTGGGCGGCGTCACGACGGGCTTCAGCTCAGACATCGACGCCGGCATCGGGTTCGACGCCATCACCGTCGCGCTCCTGGGCGGGTCCAACCCGTGGGGCGTGCTCGCGGCGGGCATCCTGTTCGGCGCCTTCAAGGCGGGCGGGTCCACCATGCAGGCCTCGCAGGGCATCCCGAGCGACATCGTGCTCGTGGTCCAGTCCCTCATCGTGCTGTTCATCGCGGCGCCGCCACTGATCCGAGCGATCTTCCGGCTGCCGGACCCCAACCGGCGTCGGACCCCGAAGAAGACGAAGGCGACCCGGGCCAAGAAGGAGGCGGCAGCGTGAGCGCCGACCAGAGGACGGCCCAGCTCGACGCGCCGCTGTCGGAGACGACGCGGACCGTCACGCTGGTGTCGTGGAAGTCCGCGGGCGTGCTGCTCGCCGTCACCGCGCTGTACGCGCTGCTGCTCGTCGCGGTCCCGCACTCGGGTGACACCCGGTTCCTCCTGTCGCAGCGCGGGGACTTCTTCCAGATCCCCGTGATCGTGCTCCCGGCGGCACCGCTGGCCTGGGCGTGCGGGGCCGTCATGCTCGCCGCGACGGCGTTCGTCGTGCTGCGCACCGCACGCGGGTCCAGGACACCGATGTGGGTCGTCGCGGTGTTCGCCTTCGCCGGCCTCACCGGGTTCCTGGCCTGGGCCGGTGCGGGCAGCCCGCGCGACCTGTCGGTGGTGGGCCTGCTCGGCGGCGCCGTGCTGTGGTCGGTGCCGTTCGTGTACGGCGCGCTGGGCGGCGTGATCGGCGAACGCGCCGGCGTGATCAACATCGCCATCGAGTCGCAGCTGCTCGGCGCGGCGTTCACGGCCGGCATCGTCTCCTCGGTCACGGACAGCGCGCTGATCGGTCTGGCCGCTGCGGTGCTCGCCGGCGCGCTCGTCTCGCTCGTGCTCGGCCTGTTCGCGATCACGTACCACGTGAACCAGGTGATCGTGGGTGTCGTGCTGAACGTGCTGGTCGTCGGGCTCACGAGCTTCCTCTACTCGCAGGTGCTGCAGGACGACGCCGCCACGCTCAACTCGACCACGCGGTTCTCGTCCATCCCGATCCCCGTACTGTCGGACATCCCCGTGCTCGGCCCGGTCCTGTTCGACCAGCCGCTGCTGATCTACCTGATGTTCCTCGCCGTGCCCGCCGTCTGGTACGCGCTGAACCGGACCCGCTGGGGCCTGCGCCTGCGGGCCGTCGGCGAGCACCCGAAGGCAGCCGACACCGTCGGCATCGACGTTGTGCGCACCCGGTACAACGCGGTGCTCGTCGCGGGCGCCGTGGCCGGGCTGGGCGGCGCGTTCTACACGACCGTCTACCTGAGCCAGTTCGGCGAGAACATGACCGGCGGCGCGGGCTACATCGCGCTCGCCGCGGTGATCTTCGGCAAGTGGGACCCGGTGCGGGCCGCGTTCGCGGGCCTGCTGTTCGGGTTCGCCTCCAACCTGCAGAACGTGCTGTCCGTCGTGGGCTCGCCCGTGCCGAGCCAGTTCATGCTCATGGTGCCGTACGTCGTCACCCTGCTCGCCGTGGCGGGCCTGGTCGGGCGGTCCCGCCCGCCGGCCGCGTCGGGCGAGCCGTACATCAAGGGATGAGGATGATGGACGTGGACCCTGTGGGAACAGCGGACGCCGTGGACTGGGACGCCCTGCGGGCGGCGGCCCGGGAGGCGGTCGGCAAGGCGTACGCGCCGTACTCCGACTTCAAGGTCGGTGCGGCGGCCTTCGCCGACGACGGACGCCTGCTCACCGGCGCCAACATCGAGAACGCCGCGTACGGGGTGACGCTCTGCGCCGAGTGCTCCCTGGTCAGCGCCCTCGTGATGTCGGGTGGCGGGCGGTTCACCGCGTTCACGTGCGTGAACGCGCTCGGCGAGACGATCATGCCGTGCGGCCGGTGCCGCCAGATCCTGTGGGAGCACGGCGGGCCGGAGCTGCTGGTCGACACCCCCCTCGGCATCCAGCCGATGACCGAAGTACTGCCCCAGGCCTTCGGGCCGGGCGACCTGGACCACGTGCGGAAGGCAACCCGATGACCGAGCAGTTCGACGCCGTCGACATCATCCGTGCCAAGCGCGACCAGGAGGCCCTGGGCGACGCGCAGATCGACTGGCTCATCGACGCCTACACGCGTGGTGCGGTGGCCGACGAGCAGATGTCCGCGATGACCATGGCGATCCTGCTGAACGGCATGTCCCGCGCGGAGATCTCCCGGTGGACGCACGCGATGATCGAGTCCGGCGAACGCATGTCGTTCGCCAAGCTCTCCCGGCCGACGGCGGACAAGCACTCCACCGGCGGCGTGGGCGACAAGATCACCCTGCCCCTCGCGCCGCTCGTCGCGGCGTTCGACGTCGCAGTGCCGCAGCTCTCCGGCCGCGGCCTCGGCCACACCGGTGGCACGCTCGACAAGCTGGAGGCCATCCCTGGCTGGCGTGCCTCGCTGACGAACGACGAGATGATGGCGCAGCTCGAGTCGGTCGGCGCCGTGATCTGCGCCGCCGGCGCCGGCCTCGCCCCCGCCGACCGCAAGCTGTACTCGTTGCGCGACGTCACCGGAACCGTCGAGGCCATCCCGCTCATCGCGAGCTCGATCATGTCCAAGAAGATCGCCGAGGGCACCCGGGCCCTGGTGCTCGACGTCAAGGTCGGGTCCGGCGCGTTCATGAAGACGCTGGAGAGCGCGCGCGAGCTCGCCCGCACCATGGTCGACCTCGGGACCGACGCCGGGATGCGTACCGTCGCCCTGGTCACCGACATGTCCGTGCCGCTGGGACGTACGGCGGGCAACGCGCTGGAGGTCCGCGAGTCCCTGGAGGTCCTCGCCGGCGGCGGGCCGTCCGACGTCGTCGACCTCACCGTGGCGCTCGCCGTGGAGATGCTCGCCGCGGCCGACCGCCCTGTCGCGGAGGCGGACGTCCGTGCGGCCCTGGCCGACGGCCGGGCCATGGACAAGTGGCGCGCCATGATCGCGGCGCAGGGCGGCGACGTCTCCGCTCCGCTGCCGGTCGCGAAGGAGTCCGAGACCGTGGTGGCCCCGGAGTCCGGGATGCTGGTCTCGCTCGACGCCTACGCGGTCGGCGTCGCCGTCCGACGCCTCGGTGCGGGCCGTGCGCGCAAGGAGGACTCGGTGCAGGCGGGTGCCGGCATCGAGATCCACGTGAAACCGGGGGAGCCGGTCGCCGCCGGTCAGCCCGTGTTTACCCTGCACACCGACACCCCGGAGCGGTTCGCCCGGGCGCGTGAGGCGCTCGAGGGCGGCTGGGCGGTGGAGCCGGAGGGTGCGGGCGGCGGAGTTCTCGGCGGCGCGCTCGCCGGTGCGGCCAGCGCGATGGCGACCGTCGACGTCGGTGCGGGTGCCCTGGTCGGGGCGGCGCTGGCGTCCGACCAGTCGGTGGTGCTGGACCGCATCGGCTGAGCTCGGGGCCGCCGTACGGCCACCGTCTGCCGGTGGGACCCCGGATCGCCCGCTCCCGCCAGCGTGGCGGACCGGCGAGTCGCTTCTGCCCGGATTAGCCTGTCGAGGTGCCGTCGACATTGCGCCTTTCGTCCCTGCTTGGCGGTATGCGTGCCTTCGCCGGGCCAATCCCGACACCACCCCCGCCGGGGCGCTTCGAGCACCCCGCCGTGCCCGAGGACGTCGAGCGGCACCTCGAGTCGGCGACGTCCCGGGCCCGGCGCTCGGTGCTGGACCCGCTGGCGCGGCGGCGAGGCACCGGGACTGTCGGCTTCCCGCGGCGGCTGAACCTGCCGTCGCTCGACGGGACGACGGCGGCCGCCGTGCAGGTCGACGAGACCACCTGCGGGTCCGCGGTCCTGGCGATGCTGGGGCTGGCCGGCGACCCGCGGGCGGCGCTGCGGCTCGCGAGCGGCGACCCGGCGAGCCGGTTCGTGCGGCTCCAGCACGCTGTCCAGGTGGCGACCAACCGGCGCGGACTGCTCGTCGCGGGCTGGCCGCGCACCTACGGCACACCGCCGTGGGGGGCCGCCAGGTTCGCCAGCTACGGCGGCGTGCGCTACACACACCGGGTGGCCGGCTCCCGGGCCCTGCTGGAGGCGGCGGTCGCGTGCGCGCGCGCCGGCCTCCCGGTCCCCCTGTACACGGGCGGCGACGTCACGGGCGGCTGGGGCTCCGCGGTTCCGCGCCACGTCGTGCTGCTCACCCTGGCCGACGGCGAGGGTGCGGAAGGCAGCGCCGTCCTGTACGAACCGTCGGGCGCCGGGTTGCACACCGTCCCCGTCGCCGCGCTCCTCGACCCGCCTCCGGCGCCGTCGGGCGGGGCCGAGATGTCGCACTCCACCGCCGAGCGCACCGCCGCGCGAGTGCGCAAGGCGCTGACCGCCGCGCTCGGCGGCTGGCCGCACATCGCCTGGGTGCTGCTGCCCGAGCGTGCCGGCCGGTGGCACGGTGCCGACACCCGGGCGACGATTGAAGACCGCTGACAAGGAGGCCTGATGAGCACACTCCCTGGTCCCGACTCCTGGCGTGATGCAGGCCTGGACCCTCCCGAGGACGCCGAGGTCGACGCCACGCACGACCCCGACGAGTACGTCCCGGACGCGCCGCGTCCCGACAACGACGGCGACGCCGCGGAAGCGGACGTCGTGGAGCAGGCCCTGGATGTCCCCGCGGAAGCCGACGAGGAAGAGGTCCCCGACGCCGGCTGACGGCAGGCTGTCGGTAGTGGACGGTAGGTTGTCAGCATGACCACGCAAGACCCCGGGGCACGCCCCGGTGAGGCGCTGATACGCGCCCTGCCCAAGGTAGTGCTGCACGACCATCTCGACGGAGGGGTGCGGCCGCAGACCGTCCTCGAGCTCGCGGACGCCGTCGGGCACCCGCTGCCGGCCGCCGACGCCGAGTCCCTCGCGAGCTGGTTCCGCGACGCCTCCGACTCCGGCTCGCTGGTCCGGTACCTCGAGACGTTCGAGCACACGGTCGCCGTCATGCAGACCGCCGACAACCTGGCCCGCGTCGCACGCGAGGCCGTGCTGGACCTCGCGGCCGACGGCGTCGTGTACGCCGAGCAGCGCTGGGCTCCCGAGCAGCACCTGGCCGGCGGGCTGTCGCTCGCCGAGACCGTCGAGGCCGTACAGGCGGGGATCGACGACGGCATCGCGGCCGCGGCAGCCGACGGGCACATCATCCGCGTGGGCCAGCTCGTGACCGCCATGCGGCACCAGGACCGCTGGCAGGAGATCGCCGAGCTCGCCGTCACCTACCGGGACCTCGGTGTGGTCGGGTTCGACATCGCGGGGCCTGAGGCCGGCTTCCCGCCGTCGCGTCACCTCAGCATCTGGCGCTTCCTCGCGGAGCACGACGTGCCCGTGACGATCCACGCCGGCGAGGCCGACGGCCTCGACTCCATCGGGCAGGCGGTGCACCTGGGGCATGCCGACCGCCTCGGCCACGGCGCCCGGATCATCGACGACATCGCCTTCGTGGCGAACGGCGACCCCGGGGAGAGCGGCCTCTCGGGCGACGGACGTGGCGGCGCCGCCGACCTCGGCCGCCTCGCGCACTGGGTGCGCGACCACCAGATCCCGCTCGAGTTGTGCCCGGTCTCGAACCTGCAGACCGGCGCCGCGGAGTCGATAGCGAAGCACCCGATCACCCGCCTCAAGGAGCTGGACTTCGCCGTCACGCTCAACACGGACAACCGCCTGATGTCTCGCACGTCGATGACGCACGAGATGAAGCTGCTCGTCGACGAGGCCGGCTGGACGCTCGACGACCTCGTCGACGTGACAGTCACCGCC
This sequence comes from Promicromonospora sp. NPDC023987, assembly GCF_040639055.1. Lineage (NCBI taxonomy): Bacteria > Bacillati > Actinomycetota > Actinomycetes > Micrococcales > Promicromonosporaceae > Promicromonospora > Promicromonospora sp. NPDC023987. The sequence goes on from NZ_JBEZZF010000015.1 coordinate 92,494, forward strand.
GCCTGGGGTGCGTTCATGCACCACGACGAACGGCGCGACCTCGTGGAGCAGGTACTCCTGCCCGGAATCCAGAAAGTCGAAGGTGCCCTCGTATGACCGCTCAGCCTGAAGCGCCCCGGCCGTCGGCCGTGCCGCACGACAAGGCGGCGCTCGCCGCGTTCGTCGACCACACGCTGCTCAAGCCGGAGGCCACGGCGAGCGACGTCGCCACGCTGGTCGAGGAGGGCGCCGGGCTCGGCGTGTTCTCGGTGTGCGTGTCACCGTCGTTCGTGTCCCTCGCGGTCGAGGTCGCGGCCGGCCGGCTCGCCGTCGCGACGGTCTGCGGGTTCCCGTCGGGCAAGCATATGAGCGACGTGAAGGCCTTCGAGGCGGCCCGTGCGGTAGCCGACGAGGCCGATGAGGTCGACATGGTGATCGACGTCGGGACCGCTCGTTCCGGTCGGTTCGACGTGGTGCAGGCCGAGATCGCGGCGGTCCGCGCCGCCGTGCCCGGCGACCGGGTCCTGAAGGTGATCATCGAGTCGGCGGCGCTCACGGACGAGCAGATCGTGGGCGCGTGCAAGGCGGCTGAGGCCGCCGGCGCCGACTTCGTGAAGACGTCCACCGGCTTCCACCCGGCAGGCGGTGCCTCGGTGCACGCCGTGTCGCTGATGGCGCGCACCGTCGGAGCCGTCGGCGGCGGGAGGCTCGGTGTGAAGGCCTCCGGCGGGGTCCGGGACCTCGACGCGGCGCTCTCGATGATCGAGGCGGGTGCCACCCGCCTCGGCCTGTCGGGCACGGCGTCGGTCCTGGCCGGCTTCGACGCGGGGGCGGGCGTGGACGCTCCGGCATCGGACGGCTACTGAGATCCGCATGAGATCTGCATGAGTTCGGTCGCATGACCTGAGATCGGTCGGTCGTCGGACCGATCTCAGGTCATACGACCGATCTCATCGCGGCCCCGCTAGGCTCCGGGACATGCCCGCGCGACGACCTGCTGACCAGGTACTCTCCGGCTCGATGCCAACCGAGCCGGGCACCGTCGTCGGCGGCCGGATGCGCAAGTGGGACGGCACCCCGCACTGGCGGTACGACGGTGTCTACCTGGGCCGCGACGAGCACGGCCTCTGGGTCGGCTACCGCACCGGAACCCTCTTCAGCAGGCCCGGCCGTCAGTTCCACAGCAAGAACCCCGGCCTCATGCTCTTCGGCGACGTCGGCTGGGTGGCCGACCTCTACCGCGACCACCCGAGGGGCGCGCGCCTGTACATCGACCTCACCACGGTCCCGGAGTGGCGTGCGGTGCCCGACGCCGGCGACGGGCCGGCGTTCGAGGTCTCCGCGGTCGACATGGACCTCGACGTGCTGGCCCAGGAGCCGGGCAGCAAGCGGGCCAGGACACGCGGCGAGTCGTTCATCGACGACGAGGACGAGTTCGCCGAGCACACCGTGCGGTACGGCTACCCGCCGTCGGTGGTGGCCCAGGTCCAGGCGGACGCCGACCGCCTGCTGGCCGCCGTCCGTGCGGGCGCCCCGCCGTACGACGGCCCGACGGCGGAGCGCTGGTTCGCGGTGCTCGACGCGCTGTGAGCGGTCTCGTCCTCAGCGCGCTCAGCGCGCGGTGAGGACCAGGTCGTCCTGCTCCACCGCGGCCCGCCACTCGGCCTTCTCGGCCCGCCAGTGCTCGTCGTCGCGGCCCCGGCGCCAGTAGCCCGACGCCGACAGCAGCTCGCGCGGCACCCCCAGCGTCCCGCGCGCCCAGCGGCGCAGGTCACGGACGCAGCCGGCCTCGCCGTGCAGGAACGCGTGCGGTACGCCGTCGGGCAGCTCGGCGGCCTGCACGACGTCGGCCACGTGCGCTCCCGTCGACCGGTGCACCCACGTGAGGCGGACGTCGGCGGGGCTCCGGATCTCCTGCTCCTCGGAGGCGTCGGTGACCTCCACGAAGACGTGGGCCACCGCGTCACCTGGCAGGGCCTCGCACGCGGCGGCGATGGCGGGCAGGGCGGACTCGTCGCCGACCATGAGGTGCCACGGGGCGTCGGGGGAGGGCGCGTAGTCGCCGCCCGGGCCGACGAAGGACACCTCGTCGCCCGGCTGGACGCTCTGCGCCCAGGGGCCGCCGTAGCCGACGTCGCCGTGCGTGACGATGTCGATGTCCCAGCTCGACCCGGCGACGTTGCGGATCGTGTAGGTGCGGAGCACGGGTCGGCCCTCGGGTTCCGGGGGCTCTGCCATGACGAGCTTGATGTAGCGGTCCGTCAGTGGAGTCGGGTCGACGGCCGCCAGGGCCTCGCCACCGATCGTCACCCGGATCATGTGCGGTGTCAGCTGCCGGACTGCGGTCACGGTCGCCGTGTTGCGGATCCCCCTGCGGGGCTTGCCGTTCGGTGCGTTCGTGGTCTGTGACATTGTGAGGTAAGCCTAACCTCCGGGCCGGGCGGGTGTCGGTGTGGCGTGCGTCACTGGCTGAACGTCCGGTGGCCGACCTGGGAGGCGTCATCGAGGCCCTGCGGCAGGCCTAGCATGGTGGTCCGCCGTCGACCACCCTTTTGTCAGGAGCCCCCGTCGTGAAGATCGCTGTTGTCGGTACGGGTTATGTGGGTCTGTCCAACGCGGTGCTGCTGGCGCAGAACCATGAGGTCTGGGCGCTGGACCTGGATCCGGGCAAGGTGGCGCAGGTGAACGAGGGGATCTCACCGATCGCGGACACCGAGCTCGAGGAGTACCTCGCGGGCAAGGACCTGGACCTGACCGCGACGCTGGACAAGGAAGCGGCCTACGCGGGTGCGCGGGTGGTGGTGATCGCGACCCCGACGAACTACGACGAGATCACGAACTTCTTCGACACCTCGTCGGTGGAGTCGGTGATCGATGACGTCCTGGCCCGGGTGCCGGACGCGACGATCGTGGTGAAGTCGACGATCCCGGTGGGCTTCACCGAGCGGATGCGGGCCGAGCACCCGGGCGCGGGGATCGTGTTCTCCCCGGAGTTCCTGCGTGAGGGCCGGGCCCTGTACGACAACCTGCACCCCTCACGCATCGTGGTCGGTGACCGGTCCGAGCGGGGTAAGCAGTTCGCTGACCTGCTGCTGGAGGGCGCGATCACGAAGGACGTCCCGATCCTGCTGACCGACCCGACCGAGGCCGAGGCGATCAAGCTGTTCGCCAACACCTACCTCGCGCTGCGGGTCGCGTACTTCAACGAGCTGGACACCTACGCAGCGACCCACGGCCTGGACACGGCGCAGATCATCGAGGGCGTGGGCCTGGACCCGCGGATCGG